>CAZQDF010000193.1:1817-3665 GCA_964592065.1 uncultured Dehalococcoidales bacterium
ATTTGGGTTAAAGGGCTCGCCCACTAGACTTACCAAGGTCATAGTGCCGTCTGAAGAGGGTAGAAAGGGGGAGATTGTCAGGGGCAACCCAGAAGAAACAGCGGTAAGAATTGTAGACGCATTGAAAGAAGATGGAATATTGGAGAGCGTAAAATGAAGGACTACGAAGGGTTAATGGTTTTTGCTGAGCAAAGGGGTGGTAAAATCCACCCAGTTTCATATGAGTTGTTAGGTAAGGGTAGGGAGATAGCGGATAAACTCCATGTGGAGCTTTCCAGTGTTCTATTAGGCAATCAGATGGAAGAAGAGGCCAAGGAGCTCATCTATTATGGAGCTGATAAGGTATTCTTGTATGACGACCCAGGTTTAAAGGAATTTGACCTGTTGAACTACAAACACAATATTGTGAAGTTAATAAGAGAGGTTAAGCCAGAGATTCTCCTTTTTGGGGCGACTCATCTTGGCAGGTCATTGGGGCCGAGAATAGCTGTGGCATTGAATACGGGATTGACAGCGGATTGTATTGGCTTAAGTGTGGATGAGGAGGACAATTTAATCCAGGTTCGTCCTGCGTTTAGTGGCAATATCCTGGCCTATATAAAAACTTCAACAAGGCCACAAATGTCAACGATTAGATATAAGGTCATGCAGAAACGTGAGCGGGATACTGGTAGGAAGGGAGAAACGATAAAAAAAGACGTCGAACTAGTAGACTCATTACTAACCATTATCAATAAGGAGAGGTCGGGCGAGGTTAACATAGCAGAGGCAGATGTGATTGTTTGCGGGGGCAAGGGATTAAAGAGTCCAGAAGACTTCGGGATTTTGCAAGGTTTAGCTGACCTCCTTGGTGGCGTGGTGGGGTGCAGCAGACCGCTGGTAGATGATGGATGGATAGGAAAGGAGCACCAGGTAGGATTTAGTGGCAACACTGTTAAGCCGAAACTCTATATTGCCTGTGGCGTATCGGGGAGTCCTCAACACTTAGCTGGCATGAGGGGGGCTGATACTATAGTAGCCATAAATAATGACCCCTCTGCACCGATATTTAGAGTAGCTGACTACGGAATTGTGGGGGACCTGTATGAAGTAGTGCCAAAATTAACGAGTGAGATTGAAAGGAGACATTCGAAATGATAAATGTTGAGGAATTACAACGCATTGTAGGGGAGGACTGGGTCATAACCAAAAGGGAGCAAATGGAGAGCTACCTGGTAGACGAAACATTCTTAGGCGTGAGGCCTGAACCTGCGGACAACGTTGTTGTAGTAAAGCCGGCCAATAGCGAGGAAATATCAAAGATACTGAAGCTTGCTAATAGGGAAAAGACGCCTGTTTTTCCCAGAGGTGGGGGTACGGGGCAAACGGGAGGAGCTATTCCAACTGAAGATGGCATAGTTCTCTCCCTGGAAAGGCTGGACAAAATTGAAGAGATAGACAAAGAGAATCTTATGGTAGTTGTCCAGGCCGGGGTTACGCTGGGAGACCTGATAAAGGCGGTGGAAGAGGTTGACCTGGTCTACCTTCCGCATCCCGGGGATGAAGGTGCTCAGGTAGGTGGTGTTGTTGCCTGCAATGCATCCGGGGAGAGAGTGCTAAAACACGGAGGTACCAGGAGTTATGTGAAAGGCCTTGAGGTGGTGTTTCCCACAGGAGAGATAGTAAACATGGGAGGTAAGCTGCTCAAAAATAACACTGGACTCGATTTAATGCATCTGATAATAGGTAGCGAAGGGATTCTATGTGTGATAGCCAAGGCGATTTTCCGGTTATATCCCAAGCCTGTTGGGAACGCGACTTTGGTCGTATCATATGATGACCGACATGAAGCGATAAATACTGTTCCGA
>CAZQDF010000194.1:0-1309 GCA_964592065.1 uncultured Dehalococcoidales bacterium
ATTTGCTAGGCAGTACTACGAGAATAAGCAAGCAGAGGAGATTACACAACCAAGGAAAATAGCAGGAAGTCTCTCATTGTAGATGGTACTAATATTGGGGGCACCCCATTAGGGGATGTCGGAATGAACACGCTGAGCAGCTTCTCACCAGACTTGTCGCATGATTCATTTGTCACAAAGCCTATAACTCGCATACCCTTCTTGGGAAATTCTACTAGCACCACCTGCAGGAATCCAGCTTCACCAGGGGTAGAGAAGCTTTCCAGGATTTTTTTGATACTGGTGTAGAGATATCGAAACAATGGCACCCTCGCCAGTAGAGACTCACCATAACGAACCAGTCTCTTTCCAATAACATTGGTCGCTATGACTCCAGCCACATAAATCAAAGCTACTGTTATGCCAAAGCCCACGCCAGGAACCGTATGGCCTAATAGCAAGTTGACTGCAGGTTGCAGAATGTCGTCGATGGTGGTAAAAACCCAGATCAGTATCAATACGGCGGCACCAATCGGCACAATAACGAGAATCCCTGCGACGAACTGCGCTCTTAATGTCTTATTCAGCTGATTCCGAGATGCCCACTTGGTATGCTTCATTGTCCTTGGCCTCCTTGTTGCACTACCCGAACTGCCCGTTCATAGTAACTACTGATAGTCATTTTAACACTGTGAATTCACAACAAGAAGCGAAACATAATATGCAGGCACTCAAGGAAAAGTCCGCCCAGCTAAAACATAACGCCCCGACAAGGGGAAATCTACCTCTCGCCCCGAATAAACAATTTGACTGATTGTGCAATGTTTCCATTAACACATACCATAATCAAGGCTCACAGACACAGGAGAATGGGTCATGAATAACTGCTCTCCTCAAGCTTGGTTGATTCTGCCGCAGTGCGGGCATCTGATGCTAGATGCTTTGAACTTGGGGGGCACCCTTAACTTGGCGCCACAGTCGCAGGCTATGGTCTTGTAGCCACTACGGCGCCACAACAGGTCAGAGGTCTCGCGAGCCCGTTGTATCTCATCTGGTTCCTTTTCTGCTGCCTCTGGTCCCGCTGCGCGAAGGCCAATGGCTGCTCCGGTAGCCATTGCAGAGGCGGGCACAATCTGCCTGCCCCTCCTGTGAACCTGGCGGTATGCCTGGTCGTAGTCAGCAAAAGAAGCTCCCCCAGCCATTGAGCGGAGGATACGTATTCTCTCGGAAATGGGCGGGTGGGTGCTGGTCAGGTCACTCGCCGACATACCCTTTTTACGGAAGGGATTGATGATGTACATTGGCGCTGTTGCTTTGTTGGCCGATTTCA
>CAZQDF010000194.1:1409-3636 GCA_964592065.1 uncultured Dehalococcoidales bacterium
GCATACCAGGCAAGAATGACAATGGTACCGAGGAGCACGGCGGTGATAGCCATCAATAACACGTCACGGTTCTTTATATGCGCCATTTCATGGCCGATGACACCCTGCAATTCATCGCGATTGAGTTTCTGCAGAAGTCCAGAGGTAATGGCTACGGCTGCCCGATTGGGGTCTCGACCGGTGGCAAAGGCGTTTAGTCCAGGGTCGTCGATGATATAGATGTCGGGTATCTTTTCCAATCCCGAGGCAATTTTCATCTCCTCAACCACATTGTACAAGCGAGGGTGGTCATCGCGACTAATTTTTCTTGCCCGCGAGAGCGCCAGCAGAATGTTGTCCCCCCGGAAAAAGGCCACCAGACTCATCACTGCCCATATTACTACGGCGATAATGAGTCCCCCGATGCCACTGCCAAAGAAGTATAGGCCTAGCAAATAGCCGATTAGTAACAGTAACAGCCCCATTCCGACCACTAGTATTGTTGACCTTATCTGGTTGGACCTGATCTGTTCCCACATATATGACGCCGTCTCCGATTACGTGAAGCTCACCGTCGGTGCCTTTCTCTCCTCAGCCACAGTAACTTCAAAGAACTCACTTGCTTTGAAACCAGTCACGTTGGCTATCATATTGGAAGGAAACACCTGGGTTTGGTTGTTATACCTTAACACTGAATCGTTGTAGAACTGGCGCGAAAAGCCTATCTTGTTCTCGGTTGAGGTAAGCTCCTCCTGGAGAGCCAGAAAGTTCTGATTGGCTTTGAGGTCAGGATAGCTTTCGACTACAGCCAGTAGCCGGGCTAGAGCTGAACTGAGCTCACCCTCGGCCTTGGCTCGCGCGCCTGCTCCAGAGGACGCTAGCTGCTGAGCAAGGTTACGAGCCTTAGTGACAGCTTCCAGCGTTTCCCGTTCGTGCTTCATGTAGCCCTTCGCGGTTTCCACAAGGTTAGGAATCAGGTCATACCTCCTTTTTAGCTGGACATCAATTTGTGCCCAGGCATTCTTCACCTGGTTGCGCAGCCGAACCAGCCTGTTATAGGTCGCAATGAACACTATAGCGAGAACTACAACTATGCCGACAATGATGTAAACTGCTATCACGGAACACCTCCATAATGTTTGTATTTAGTTTACCTTGAAGATAATCATCTCGCCCCCAAGTCTAGCTTCCCCAGTTCAATCCCGCGCCTTGAACACCTCTCCCAGGAAAGCGATGATTTGATGCTGAGAATCTGGTTTCCCCAACGGTTCATTGGCCATCTGTTTTATGAGTTGACCAAGCTCACCGCCGTCGAACCACAGCCCATCCCCCAGCCGGCAGACATCTATTAGTATTTCGCGTTGTTGGCCTATGGCTGTTTTCTTCATTTTCTGGCTGCAGATGGGACACCTCAGCTTCTTCTCTGAGGATTCAGCTTCTTCAGAGTCGCGGATATCACCCAAAACCAGATTTGGGCTCTCCATGCTCATGGATTCCAGCAAAAGCTCTAGTTCACCAGAGTCAAACCATACCCCCTGGCACCTAGTACAATAATCAAGCTCAATCTTGTTGTGCTCCACAACTACCATGTCACTTTTACACCTAGGGCATATCATCGAAACCAGACCTCGCGGTGGATTGCAAACAGTCTAGAGTCCTTGAGGCATCGTGTCAAGTTAGTCTTTGTGCGAGCATTGTTGTACTCTACTTAAAATAACCTCCTTTCGCGTTCTGATTACATCCCACACAGGCATGGTCTCGTGGCACAGCATCTTTTCTCATTTCATCAAAGCTAGTTCAAAAAGCACAACTCTTGAAGCATTGTGTTCCAACATTAATGTTCATTGAGATACAATACCAGTTACCGGCACCTGCAGAATATGACGAATTGTGGAGGCAGGATATTGTGTGCTAAGAGGACTATCAAGAGGAGCGTAGTCTCTTGATAGTAGGAGCTAGACGTCTAAATAAGCCGTCTAGCTCCTCATTATCGGTTGGCCCTCTGAGGATGCTTTGTAGAGCAAGTGTTGATTTTTATCATGCAAAGCATCTATGCTGTGGGGTGTATGTACCATGCCTGCAGTTGAAGTTAATCATATAGTCAAGTCCTACGCAGATAAGGCCGCGGTTAATGACCTGTCCTTCTCCGTAAATCAGGGTGAGGTATTTGGTCTAATTGGCCCCAATGGCGCGGGCAAGACTACCACCATCAGGATGATGATGGATATCATCAAGCCGGACTCGGGCG
>CAZQDF010000195.1:0-3622 GCA_964592065.1 uncultured Dehalococcoidales bacterium
TAAATGCTGCAGAAGAGGCGGTTGCGAAGCTAAGCTAAAGATATTTAGCCCCTTCCAGGACATAATACTGAAAATTGAGCATGGTAGGGCACGCCGAACTGACTTGGTGGCTCTATTACTACTATGCTATCATTACTGGAATTAAATCACCAGGACGCAGATTTAACATTCGCTTGCTTCATTCAATAAGGTAACATTTGTCCGGAATGCGCAGTTTGAGTAACAATGGCTTGTTTGTTACCTAATTGCACAATCGGTCCACAACCTTACCTAGCAGTTGCAGGTTAGGAACTTTATTGCCAAGATTATTGGCAACGGTAACGGCTGGGTCACGTGCTGAGGCAGAAAGCCACCGTAAGTGCGCACCCGATATCAAAAACGGAGCCTTCTTAGCAGACTGATTTGAGATGCAGCGGTTAGAGACTTTCAGAGTGAAGTTGTGCTCACTGCTAGAAAGGAGGGCATGATGTGTCTCGAAAAGCTAGCTCGCTAAGACGATAGATCATACTCCCCTAGAAGCAGAGACTCGCGATGTCAAATCCTCAGAGAATCAAGATTGAACGTTGGCGCAAAGCTAATTTATTATACTACATGGCCAATGCCCGGGAACTCATATGCATGAAATGCGAATAGATACAGAACTAAGGAGGTAGAAACCAATGTCGCTAAGCGAGGATATAAAAGATTTCGGTCTCGACCTGGGATACAGCAAAGTGGGCATTACCACCGCCGAGAGTTTTCCTGACTACATTGCTGAACTCAACTCGAGGCGGGACATGTATGGCTGGTACATCGAAAGTGCCTTTCAGCCAATCACAGGCGCTGACCCCAAGAGTGCTATGCCATCGGCCAAGTCCATTGTAGCGGCTGTCTATGATGGCTACAAGGAGTCCTTCCCCGAGAAGCTTGTAGGCAAGATAGGTAGGCTCTACCAGGCGAGATGTTACCTCGCTCCCCGCCACCGCATCAATGGCGCCCGACGTCAGCTGATGCGGGGGTTCTTGGAAAAGAATGGGTGTAATGTAGCCCAACGGCTGGTTGTTCCTGAGCGGTTATCAGCGGCCCGAGCTGGGGTTGTCACTTACGGAAAGAATACCTTCGCCTTCGCTGATGGGATAGGGTCCTTCATCCTTATCACTGCCTTTGTAGTTGACGTTGAGCTTGACTATGATGAGCCCACCTTGGAGGTAAAGTGCCCACCCGATTGCACAGCCTGCATTGATGCCTGTCCCACCAGGGCCCTCTACGAGCCGTTGAAGATGGATCCGCGCCGCTGCATCGCTTTCAACACCTTTATGACTCAGGATGACTACTCCGGAGGGCTCACAAGCTATATCCCACCTGAGATCAGGGAGAAGATGGGTACCTGGATTCACGGTTGCGATATTTGCCAGGAGGTATGCCCCAAAAACCAGAAAAGGTTAAAGGCAAAGCTGCCCCAGAACGAATTTCTGGTCAAGGTAGCGCAGGATTTTGAGCTCACCAAGCTCCTGAACCTGTCTGATGAGTTCTACGCTAAAAGGGTGCAGCCGCTGATGTATAATTACATTAGGGGCAAGAAATATTTCCAGAGGAATGCCGCTATTTCCCTGGGGAACATGGGCGATACGGTGTTCATTCCTGACCTCGCCCAGGCCATGCAGGATTCGGAAGAGTTGGTGCGTGGCTATGCTGCCTGGGCACTAGGCAGGATCGGGGGCAGCCAGGCAAGGCAGATTCTGGAGGCCGGTCTGGCACATGAAACAGCTAAGCCAGCAAGGGGCGAGATTAAAGCCGCCCTGGCTGTTGCCTAAGTCAGTCGGTTCACAAGAGATACATTTGCTAGCGCAGAGGTATTCTTATTGAAACAGTTGGCCAGAGATACTGTACTATTAGAGAGCTATCAAGATTATTGACAGTATGGCATCTGATTGAGCAAAAAGAGGGTTGTGTCGCGGGGGAATTTGAACGTGGGTTGTAGTGAAATTGGGGACAGGTTAGCACCTGACTTTTAATCAGGATGTCGCAGGTTCGAGTCCCTCACGGCGTACCAAGCTCAGCTATGCCCAAAGTTATCAAGAGGACTATAATGCCAGCCACAATTACTCCTAGCCCGATGGCAGGGAAAGCTCTCCTCCAACTTATGCCCAATAGCCAGCTCAAAATACTTGCCGTGTATACCCCGGTAACAGGCAAGGGTATAGCTACTAGCAGGGTCAATCCTAGAAAGCCATATTTATCCACTTTAGGATTACCCTTCCTCCTTACAATATCCAGATAGCGGTTAAAAATCTGGAGCCGGGACAGGAGCTTATCGTAAAACAGGCGCAAACCTAGAAAGATAGGGAAGAATAACAGGGCATTGGCGACAATGGCCATAAGGAAGGTGAATAAGGGGTCTAACCCATAATGCAATATGCCCAAGGGTATTCCACCTCTTAATTCACTAATAGGGCTGAGTGTGACCAGTAGTGTGAGGCCTATTTTCTGTATCATATGACTTTGCTTCTCGCTCGTTTCCAGTTCTCTGTAGGGGAGACATAAAAAGTGAGGCGCTTTGTTCCATGACCGACGAGCAGTCTCATAATAAGGTTAATAGTATCACTTCCAGCCTGATGTCCTAGGACTGTATACAAGCTGCGTTGTTTTGTCCACCTGCCATTACCATCTGTGATAATGGCTACATGCTGGGAAGGATGAATATTCTTTGTCATAGCTCCAGCAACTTTATAAGTTCTGAGGGCGAACTAGCCGGAGGGTAACTTCTTGCCTCATCTTTACCTCAAACATAGCTTGGCATGGAGGGGTTTAATATAACCTTGGCTAAAGTATACCTCAACATCATCTACGCCTCGAGTTTTCTCTTTAGTAAAATTGCTAATTCTGCTTAGACCTGAGCTGTGGGAGAGCCTTGGTTTAAAAGCGATGCCAGGGCTATTAATGCGCCACAGATGACCTGTCATTGAAGTAATCCAAGCTTGATGCTTTTCATTGGCTCAGCCATGGTTGCTGTAGAGGGAAGGCTATGTTGATTTTCCCGCCAGCAGCAATTATACTTCTTGCTTGGTTTAATGAGTTGATAATAAGCTAGAATAGAGTGTGGCCGAAGGGTAGATGCTCAACTTTCCCCTGCCTTCCCATGAAACTTGGAGCTGCTGTCTATCCTACTATATGTTATAGAAATTTAGTACAGGAAGGGAGACTGAATTATGGCAAAACTTGTTACTGGTGGCAGTGGATTTATTGGTTCATTTGTGGTTAGGGAACTCGTAAGGCGTGGGGAGGAGGTAGTGGTATTTGGTAGGTCCAGAGGAGGACGTATACGCGACATCGAGGATAGAATCAAGGTAGTGCAAGGAGACATCTCTGACTGGGCCCAGGTTATGAACGTTGTTAAAGAGAATCGCGTTGATTGCATATACCATCTAGCTGCTATGTTAAGCTTACCATCCGAGGTCAATCCGTGGGCATCGTTCAGGGTGAATGTTATTGGCTCCGTGAATGTCCTGGAGGCAGCGCGTCTCTTTGGTGTGAATACGGTTCTCTTTGCCAGTACCGCTGGTACATATGGATTAGGAATCGACGAACGTGTGATAACAGATACTACTCTCCAGAGGCCCACGACGATGTATGGCAGTGGCAA
>CAZQDF010000196.1:0-3617 GCA_964592065.1 uncultured Dehalococcoidales bacterium
AACTCCTTTTTACTGCTAACAAAACTATAATGCATCGAGCCAAGCAAGCTCTAAATTGTCCAGTAACTATAATTGGGGACATCACAGAGGAAAAGTTGCCAAAACGAGTTACTGTGGTAGATAGCAAAGGAAATGTTATCCCTTGCAAAAAGAAAGGATGGGAACACTTTAAGGATGGAACCTCTAAAGCTAAATTCGCATAGCCCCAAACAAACTCAGCTTCTGGGAAGTTACTTAGGCAAGCTGGCTCAGAAAGGCGATGTTTTTCTTCTTGTGGGCGATCTAGGAACAGGCAAAACTTGCTTAGTCCAAGGCATCGCCTACGGGTTGGACATAAAAGAATATGCCTTTAGTCCTTCCTTTGTCCTCGTCAGAGAATATCATGGTAGGCTTCCCCTATATCACATTGATTTTTATCGCCTTGACCATTTTAAGGAAATTGCTGACCTTGGGCTGGAAGAGTATCTCTACAACGATGGAGTTTGTGTAGTTGAATGGGCGGAGAAGGGACTACAAATATTACCCCCACAAAAAATGCTTATCACGCTGAACTATGTTCCTAGTTCTGAGATGCAACGTGCTATTTACCTGAAACCTGAAGGTGAGCGCTACTTTAACTTAATAAAACGCCTGGAATCAATCTTGAATGTGGAGAAGATATGGAGTTAGCCATAGACACTTCTTCAAATATCCCCAGCATCGCTTTATCCCATAAGGGTAGCATATTAGCTGAATTAACTTGGCAATCAACACAAAACCATACTGTAGAATTGCTGCCAAACTTGCTTCGGTTGCTGGAACAAGCTAAGACAGTGCTAAATTCTATAGAAGCAATTATCGTAGCGAAAGGGCCTGGGAGTTTCAATGGGCTACGAGTGGGAGTGAGCACAGCTAAAGGACTGGCCTTCTCCTTACATATTCCTTTGCTTGGTATAAGCACCTTGGAGGCTGAAGCTTATCCCTTTGCTTACACTGGTTTGCCGTTATGCCCCATCCACCAGGCTAGCCGTGAAGAGATAGCCACCGCCCTCTATCAACAAAAAGACAATGAGTGGCGTTGTTTAGAAAAGGAACATTTGAGCACTGTCAAAGCTTTATGTCAACAAATTAGGCGAGAAACTCTTTTTTGTGGTGAAATCCCTCCAAATGTGGTGGAAGAGCTAGGGCAAATTTTAGGCAGGCAAGCTCTAATACCACAAGCTTCCATTAGGTTACGCCGGGCTGGCTTCTTAACTATGTTAGCTTGGCAAAAGCTGAATGGGGGAGAGCAGGATGACCCAGCTACCTTACAGCCACTATATCTTCGCCCTCCTCATATAACGAAACCCAAAGGAAAGACATCCCTGTCGCCATGAGTGAAGCGAAAGGTCTAAAGGATATCAAGATTCTTCACAGAGCTTGGCTTAGGCGACGTGAGATTTTTTGCCACACTTAAAATGACAGAAGGAGCGTTAAACTAATGAAATCTAAGGGGAGGAGAACAACAAGTGAAAATACCAAAATTAGACGTTGACTACAGAAGCAGACTTTGCTTTGCCTGTGGCGAAGATAATCCCATAGGATTAAAGTTGAAACCTGTTTATGATGGAGAAAAAGTCAGGGCAGAGTTCACCCCAGGAGAATATTACCAAGGCTGGGACAACGCGGTTCATGGCGGCATTCTTTACACCCTTCTTGATGAAGTAGCTGCTTATGCCATTCTTTGTTGCGGAATTTATTTTGGCGTTACTGCTAAAAGCGAGGTGAGATTCAAACAAGTAGCGCCTATCAATGAGCCAATTCAAATCTCTGCCTGGGTTACCAAGCTAACAAGAAGACTGGTTGAAATCAAAGGAGTACTTGCCCTTAAAGACAACACGGTTATAGCCGAAGGCAGTTTCCTATTCTACGTCTTCACACGATCAAAAAAGACGATTCTTTGGGATATGGACGGAGTTATTGTCGATTCTAATTCGTTCCATTTCGCTGCCTGGCAGGAAACTTTTGCTAAAAGGGAGATAAAATTTACTAAGGAAGATCTTACCAAGCTCTTTGGTGTTAGAAATGACTCCATAATTCGCAACATCTTGAGAGGAGGACCACGTGAAGAAGAGGTCGAAACCATAGCACAGGAAAAAGAAACGAACTTCCGAGGAAAAATAAAAGGAAATGTTAAACCGTTACCCGGAGCAATCAAGCTACTGGGCATGATTAAGAAGGGAAACTTCAAGCAAGCCTTAGTTTCATCAGCACCAGAAGAAAATATCGCTTTGCTTATTGGCGAACTTAACTTAGAAGGGTTTTTTAATTGTATTGTTTGCGGCAAAGAGGTAGTTGAAAGCAAGCCAAGCCCCCAAATATTTCTTTTAGCCGCTGAGAAACTGGAAGTTGAGCCCAAGGATTGTACTGTAATTGAGGATTCTCCCTTTGGTGTTAAAGCAGCCAAGGCTGCTGGAATGAGATGTCTAGCTGTAACCAATACCCATCCCAAACAAGAGCTCGAAGAAGCTGACAAAGTAGTTGATTCCTTGGAAGAGATAGAGTTAATCACCCTAGTCCAAAGGGTGTAAGAAAGGAGCCGATTAAGAGAGTGGAGAGAAGTTTAGTGCTCATTAAACCTGATGCCATGCAAAGGGGGTTAGCAGGCGAAATTATCTTCCGCATCGAGAGGAGAGGCCTTAAAATCGTGGCTATGAAAATGCTACAAATGGATAAGACTTTAGCACAACGCCATTATACTGTTCACAAAGGTAAAGCTTTCTTCGATAATTTGATAGATTTCATTACCTCTAGCCCTGTTATCGCCATTGTCTTTCAAGGAAAAAATGCTGTGGAGGTAATAAGACAGACCATGGGGGGAACTGACCCAAGTAAAGCCTGCTCGGGCACTATCAGAGGTGATTTTGGCATGGACATTGGGTATAACTTAGTGCACGGGTCTGATTCATTAGAAAACGCCTCAAAGGAAATAGACTTATTCTTCTCAAAAGGGGAAATTTCCGACTATGACAGGGAAATTGATAAGTGGATCAGTTAAAAACCGACACTTATTGAATTCTAACTACCGGAATTGCTTTATCCCAAAGTTTATCCAGTTGGTAATAATCCCGCTCCAGCGGGGCAAATATGTGAACAATGACCGAACCGAAGTCAGCAAGCAACCAACCTGAGTCGGGGGTTCCTTCATTATGATGAGATATAGCGCCTTTATGCTTCAACATCTCACCGATTCCCTTCCAAATAGCTTCAATATGGCGCTTAGTATCTCCAGTGCAAATAACAAAATAATCTGCAAATGAACATAAAGCTCTTACATCCAACATAGTGATACCACTTGCCTGCTTCTCAGAAGCAGCTTCCGTAGCTAGCCGCGCTATCTGTTCCGCTTCCAGAAAGGTACTCACCCCCTCAATGGTATTATACCACTTTCATTATAGTTTAGCTAAGACCAGTCTCCGTGTTGCGTCAAAATAAACTGTTACCAAAGAGGATATGGTTGCGTCATAAATCATGTTACCGAAACCTCATAAGTTTTGGCTCTTCCTTGTTGATAGCCAAGCCGTTCTGCCGTATCCCATAAGCACTCCAGGTTCTCATTGATCTGCTTCAGGAGCGAAGCTGGATTAAGCCCGTAGTAT
>CAZQDF010000197.1:0-3598 GCA_964592065.1 uncultured Dehalococcoidales bacterium
CTCCGGGGTTTGGAGTAGAACTTGAGGAGCAGCCAGCTGTTGCAAATCCCAAGGCTAGAATCGAGGCAAATGTTATTACCAACATGGCTTTTAGCAGTTTATTCATAATTGACCTCAAGCATAATTTTACCTCCTAAGTTAGGGTTGAGACCAAATCAGCTTATTGGTCAGAATAAGTATGCCAACAGCCATAAGCAATACTCTGTTAACGATATGGATTGCAGTGGAATAACGACGGATGCGTTTTGGCAAGGGAGCAGCAGAATCGAAGGCGGCTCCTATTGCCCAAAAAGGTATTCTCAATCCCAGAGAATAAACAGCTAGCAGGTAAGCGCTATGCCATGCTGTTTCAGAACTTCGAGCACCGAGAGCAACTACGAGCGATATATTTCCATAACTATCTTGGATAACAGTCTTAAAGACGCTAGCTTCGCTCCTGAATATAGTTGAAGGGAGGTAACTGGGACTGAATTGGCTACGGCATAATTTTATTAAGGTCATCTTCTATGGCTTCTTTACTTGGGAAAGCACCGAGTTTTATGAATCGAATGGTGCCGTCTCTATCAATGAAGAAAGTAGTGGGGATGTATTGGATATTATACCTCCCAGATACGTCCGTTTTGGCACCAAGTAGCACTGGAAGGGAAAGGTTATGACTGTCTAAGAACTCTGTTACTTGAGAAGAGGTCCCATCTATATTAATAGCCAACAGCACCAGCCCCTTTGCAGACCATTCTTCATACACCTCTTGCAAATAGGGCATTTCAAAGACGCAAGGGTAACACCAAGTTGCCCAGAAGTTGAGCATTACCGGTTTACCTCGGAGGTTGCTGAGGGAAACCGGTTTTCCTTCAAGATCCTGAAGCTGAAAGTCGGGTGCTAGATTGCCTATCTTTGTTCCTTGAGTAGGACTGGATGGAGCCAGCTCCTTTGGTCCTAGAATAGCAAAGCTGGTGTATTTCAAATGAGAGAGTTGAGTGGTTACTGAATGGAGTTTGGCATCAACTCTTTTATACAGAAGCTTATACCACTCGGCACCATCATGATAGGCGATGTAAAGGTCATTTTCTCTTAGCCCTTCGGGTAGCTCCTCAGGCTCATAGCTCAAGGTGAGCGAGAGCTGCGGGTCGAACGTAGCGCCTTGGGGTTCTAGATTATAGACTGGGCTAATGATGTAAGCGTTTTCTGAAAGAGGGGGTGAGTTGGGATCCATTGCCGCATGGATGGCATAGAGAGGCTCCCCATCCTTGTCTAGAATAGTAGTCCCCTTATCTAAGGACATACCAATTTTGCCGTCAGCAGGTGATACTTCTACCCTTGACTTTAGCCTCCCCTGGTTATCAACAAAGAATTCATTCTTCTCGCCAAGTAAATTAATCTGCAATCGGTAGCTTGGCAGTCCTTCTGCATCGCTTGGAGTAGAACTTGAGGAGCAACCAGCTGTTGCAAATCCCAAGGCCAGAAGCGAGGCAAGTGTTGTTACCAACATGGCTTTTGGCAGTTTATTCATAATTAACCTCAAACATAATTTTACCTCGAAGTTAGAGTTGAAACCAGACCAGCTTATTGGTCAGAATAAGTATGCCAACAACTATAAGTAATGTTCCACCAAAAATATAGATTGCAGTAGAATAGCGCTGAATGCGTTTTAGCAAGGGAGTAACAGAGTCGAAGGCGGCTCCTATTACCAAGAACGGGATTCCCAATCCCAGAGAATAAATAGCCAGAAGGTAAGCGCCATGCCACGCTTTTTCAGAACTCCAAGCAAGAGCCAGAATACCTCCCAGTATAGGGCCAACACATGGTGTCCAGGCTAAAGAAAATATGGCTCCTATCAAGAAAGAGCGTAAGTAACTAGTACTAGTACGCCGGGACAGAGACAACCGTTTTTCGTAATTTAACCACGGTATTTTTGTGCTAGCCAGCATAAACGCCCCGAAGAAGATCAGCAAACCGCCAGCTATTTGACGAATTACTGCTAAGTGAGAACTGAGGGCAAATCCAGCCAATCCAGCTCCCACTCCCATGATAACAAAAACCGTGGTAAAGCCTGCCACGAAGCTGAGGGAATGAAAGAATACAGGGATGCGCCTTTTATGAGCTCCAGGCACAAATGTATCAGGCCCGGCCAAGCTGGCAATGTATATCGGCACTAAAGGCAGCGCACAGGGTGATAGAAAAGATAATAGCCCAGCACCGAAAGCAACTACAAGCGATATATTTTCCATAACCTACTGTTGATAATGGTCTTAAAGATTTTAGCTTGTCATTTGAAGATGCCTAAAAGCGGAGATAGCAGCAGTGGCGCCATCCCCAGTTGCAGAGGCAACTTGGCGTGCTGAGTTTCTTCGTATGTCACCAGCAGCAAAGACGCTAGGTGCCGAGGTAGCCATCATTTCGTCAACGACGATGTAGCCGATATCGTCAAGCTGTAGAATATTAGAGAATTGCTGGCTATTGGGCATGAGCCCTACGGCGACAAAGACACCGTCTACTTTCAGGTTAGACTGCTGCCCTGTTTTAACATTGCGTAGTTTAAGCTCCTCCAGTACTTTGTCTCCCAGGGCTTCTTCTACCACCGTGTCCCAAATGAACTCCAGCTTGGGTTGGGCAAATGCTCGTTGCTGGAGGACCTGGCCCGCCCTGAGTTGATCTCTTCGGTGTATTACATAGACCTTCTTAGCATGATGACTTAGTTCCAGAGCATCGGTGATGGCAGTATCGCCTCCCCCGACTACGGCTATCTCTCGGTCACGGAAGAGAAAGCCATCACAGGTGGCGCAATAGGAGATGCCGTGACCTGATAGCCTTTTCTCACCAGTGACTCCCAGCTTACGATACTCCGAGCCAGCAGCAATGATTATAGCTGCAGTTTCAAAGCTTCCCTCGGTGGTGGAGACGCCATAGGGTTGTCCTTGGGTAAGGCCTGTGACTTCAGCAGTTACAATCTCTAGGCCGTATCTGATTGCCTGCTGGTGCATGAGCGAACCCAGCTCAAAGCCAGATATACCCTCAGGGAATCCGGGATAATTCTCCACCAGCGAGGCATTCACTATTTGACCTCCAAATACACCACGCTCGATTAGCAAGCTCTTGAGGCCTGCCCGTGAGGTATAGAGCCCGGCAGTAAGTCCGGCAGGACCAGCTCCAATAATGATTACTTCATATTTTGCCACTGTTTGCCTCTGTTCCATAGTTTAGGTAGATGTCGGGGTTTCGCCCGGGTGTAGCCTGTGCCATTTAGCAAGCAGTTCCTCCTGGCTTTCCACATGGTCTGGATCAGGCACAGCGGCGTCTACCGGGCACACCTCAACACACTTAGGTGATTCGAAATTGCCCACGCATTCAGTGCACTTGTCGGGGTCGATTACATAAATCTCTTCCCCCTCTGAGATTGCTTCATTCTTGCACTCCGCTTCACAGGCACCGCAACTGATGCACTCCTCGGTAATTTTGTAAGCCATCTGCTAACCTCCTTCAGTTTATTTATCGTTATTTAATCCTTAACCTTTCCAGCTCTCCTGCTCCATAGCCAAGAAGGCCAAGCGCTCCTCTTGACTCATCTCCGCTACCGTGACTTCGATTTTCGCACCTAGTT
>CAZQDF010000198.1:0-3595 GCA_964592065.1 uncultured Dehalococcoidales bacterium
GCAGTGTAAATGCCAGGAAGGGACAGGATTTCTTGTAGTTGCTCTTCGGCGAGTGGTTCGTCCAGAGCTAAAATCATGAGTGCTTGTCCCCGCAGTTTAAGTCGGGATAAGTGCATGGAACTGATATTGATATCGGCTTTACCAGTTATATTACCAATGGCACCAACGAGCCCAGGACGGTCAAGATGATTACAGAAGAGGAAATAGCCACCTGTAGGCACTATGTCCATCCAGAAGTCATTAACCTGGGCGATGTGGGTTTCATTGTCTCTAACTGTGCCCGATATTGTGGTAGTTCCTATACTGGTATTGATTTCCAGGGTAAGCAAATTAGAATAGTTCTGACAGGTGGTCTGTTTTTCCTCGCTGATCTTCAAGCCACGTTGAGTGGCGATGAAACCAACATTAACCAAATTGATCCTTTCTTCACTTGCTTGTTGTAACAAACCGCTGATGACCGCTGTCCCAATAGGGTTACAATCATAGTTGGTAGCTTCACCACAATACTTGATGTGTACAGAACCTATTTGTCCCTCCAGTAATTGACTGGCAAGGCTACCAATGGTTGAAGCTACTTTTATGAAGGGTATTAATTCGGAAGAAATGTATGGAGCATTAACAGCATACTTGCTGAATTGCCCTTGGAGCACGGCCAGAACTTGCTCAGCCACATCTCTGGCAACATTGGTCTGGGCTTCAACTGTAGAAGCACCCAAGTGAGGAGTGACAATTATTTTATCCTCTTTAAACAGAGGACTATCTGTTACCGGCTCTTTGCTAAAGACATCAAAGGCAGCGCCAGCTATTTTTCCCTGCTCGATTGCTGTAACCACTGCTTTCTCATCAACCAGTCCACCTCGAGCACAATTTATAATCCTAACCTTTGGTTTTACTTTGGCTAACTCCTTAGCGCCAATTAATTTCTTGGTAGCTGCTGTTAGTGGCACGTGAAGGGTAATAAAATCAGCCTCTCTAAGAAGCTGCTCCAGGGAAACCAAGGTTACTTTGAGGTGATGGGCATAGTCTGCCGAGACGAATGGGTCGCAGGCGATAACACGCATTTCAAAAGCTTGGGCGCGTTTGGCTACTTCAGAGCCCACATTACCCATGCCGATAATGCCCAAGATTTTATTTCTGAGTTCAGTGCCAACTAATTCTCCTCTTTGCCATTTGCCTGATTTGAGCCGGCTATCTGCTTGAGGCACATTACGTGCCAGGGCAAGCATAAGAGCAATGGTATGTTCTGCTGCAGATACGGTATTGCCTGTAGGGGCGTTAACCACAACTATGCCTTTTCTGGTAGCAGCATCAACATCAATATTATCTATGCCCACCCCTGCTCGGCCAATCACCTTGAGTTTCTCCCCGGATTCAATAATCTCTGCTGATACTTGAGTTTGACTACGCACAATCAAGGCATCGTAATCGCTAATTATGGCCTTGAGTTGCCCCGGCTCCAGGTTAGTCTTGATATCGACTTGAGCGTAACCATACAGGGATTGTATCCCTTCTTCAACGATTGGATCAGAGACTAGAATTTTCATGCTATCCTTATCGCCTTGCTTGTGGCAAAATTTTGCTTAATGCCTCCAATACCAGCCCGATATCCTCGTCATACACAAGACCGAGGTGGCCTATACGGAATATCTTGCCTGACAGCTTTCTCTGGCCTCCAGCAATAACTACATCATGCTCATCCCTGAGCATTTGAATTAATTTAGGGACATCAATTTTATCAAAGACATTCACTGCGGTTACCGTGTTAGAAGCACAGTCTTCTTCAGGAAAAAGGGATAGCCCCAGTGATTTTACTCCATCTCTGGTTATTTGGGCTACTCTGGCATGCCTGGCGAATATATTGGCCAGTCCTTCATTTAGCATCAAATCTAAGGTGGCACCTAGGGCATAGCAGTTGGAAACAGCCGGTGTCCAAGGAGTCTGCCCTATTTTCAGATAATCTCTGGCTCGGGCAAAATCCCAGTAAAAGCGTGGCATTTTAGCTTGAGCGTGAGCTTGCCACGCCTTTTCACTTACGCTAACCATGGCTAGCCCGGGGGGTATCATCCAGCCTTTTTGGGAGCCAGTGACGACTACATCGCAATGCCAGTCATCGGCAGGCAAATTGATACAGCCCAGGCTGCTTACTGCGTCAGCTAGAAGGAGTTTATCGAATTTCTTCACTATAGCGCTTATTCCAGCAAGATTATTAGTCACCCCTGTGGACGTTTCATTGTGAGTCACCAGCACTGCCTTGATGTCGCTGTCTGCCCTTAATGCGTTGTCCACCGCATCAAGGTCAACCTGCTTCCCCCATTCAGTGTTGAGGCGGGTGACTTCTGCGCCATATTGTACAGCAATATCAGCAAAGCGGTCACCGAAAACTCCATTGGACGTAGATAAAACCTTATCACCCGGCGATAGTGTATTGACGATAGCTGCCTCCAGGCCTCCGGTGCCTGAAGCGGTGAGTAAAAAAACATCCCCCTTCGTCTGAAATACTTGTTTTAGTTTCTCTGTTATCGAGTTGATAATTTTGCCAAATTCTTTCCCTCGATGATTTATCATTTGCTTGCTCATAGCTTCGAGAGCTTGAGGTGGGCAAGGTGTTGGTCCTGGAATACGTAATTGCATTTTTAAACTCCTTTATGGTTTATCTAATAGCTATTTTAACAAAGCAGCGTTTTCCTATCTTGAGAATGCTGCCCTGGTGAGCATTAATAATGGTACTGCTTACTTTATTGTCATCTAGCTCGATTGCTTCTTGGGCAAGCAGGCGCTTCAGTTCACTTTTGCTCTTAACTAGTCCCTCTTTGACTAGTGTTGGAGCGATGTCAAGCTGGTATAGTTCATCTCCAATATATTTAGCGGCAAAAACATACTCAGGAATCTCCTCTGGTACCTCTTTTCTTTGGAATACTCTAGTGAAATTCTCTTCTGCCTCATCCGCTGCCTGCTCACCATGGAACTGTTTTACGATTTCATGAGCCAATTGTTTTTTAATGTTCATTGGGTTGACTGAGCGAGTTCTCAACTGCTCCTTAAACTCGGCAATCCTTTCCTCGGGAACGTCAGTCACTAACTCAAAATAATCAATAATAAGGAAATCAGGGACGGACATTACCTTGCCGCACATTTCCGTAGAAGGTTCGTCAATGCCTATTTGATTACCCAAGCTCTTGCTCATCTTCTGGCTGCCATCGGTGCCAACGAGAAGGGGAACGAGGAAAACTTGTTGGGGAGTTTGTCCCATAATTTGCTGTAGCTCTCTGCCTAAAAGGCAATTAAATTTCTGGTCGGTGCCGCCAAATTCGACATCCGCTTGGATGGCTACTGAGTCATATGCTTGAAGTAAAGGATAAAGCATTTCTGTTAGAGAGATAGGGTTGCCAGAGCTATACCTTTTGTTGAAATCCTCTCTAGCAAGAAGTTGTGCTATAGTAAATTTACTGGTAAGTTTAATCACTTCGTCTAAGGTGAATTTATTATACCATTCGCTTTGCCATCTCACCTCTGTTTTATCCTTGTCTACCACTTTGAAGAATTGTTGCAAATAGGTTTGAGCATTAGCTTCCACCTCTTGCAAGGAAAGCATAGG
>CAZQDF010000199.1:0-3521 GCA_964592065.1 uncultured Dehalococcoidales bacterium
CGATAAGGTAGATATGGAGAAAATCGTTTCCCTATGTAAAAGGAGAGGCATTATTTTCCCCAGCAGCGAAATTTATGGAGGACTGGGTAGCTGCTGGGATTACGGTCCTATAGGTGTGGAACTTAAGCGCAATGTTAAAGATGCCTGGTGGAAGGCGATAGTTCAGGAGCGAGACGATGTAGTGGGCATGGATACCAGCATTCTGATGCATCCTGAAGTCTGGAAAGCTAGCGGCCATGTTGATAGCTTTACTGACCCTTTGGTGGAGTGCAAGTCCTGCCATTTGAGATGGCGAGCTACCGAGATGGACAATCAAAGATGCCCCAAATGTGGCGGTGAGCTAACCGAGCCTCGCATGTTTAACTTAATGTTTAGGACCTTTATGGGCCCTGTGGAGGAGGAGGCAAGCACCGTTTATCTTCGCCCGGAAACTGCCCAGGGAATGTTCATCAACTTTGAAAACGTAGTTACCACTTCCAGGAAAAAGCTGCCCTTGGGTATTGCTCAAATAGGCAAGTCTTTCCGTAATGAAATCACCCCGGGCAACTTCATCTTCAGGACCAGGGAATTTGAGCATATGGAGCTAGAGTATTTTGTCAAGCCCGGGACTGACGAGGCTTGGTTTGATTATTGGGTCAAGGAAAGGTTTGATTGGTATGCCAAGTTGGGGATAAAGGAGGAGAACCTGCGTCTCCGCCAACACGGCAAAGACGAGTTAGCCCATTATGCTAAGGATTGCTACGATGTTGAGTATCTGTTCCCTATGGGTTGGTCGGAGCTAGAAGGCATAGCCAATCGGGGTAACTATGACTTAACCCAGCACGCCAAGTATAGCGGCAAGGAGCTTAGCTATTATGATGGGGAGAGCAGCGAGAGATATGTTCCCTACGTTATTGAGCCCTCGGCTGGTGTTGACCGCTCCGTGTTGGCTTTCCTCGTTGATGCCTATCACGATGAAGTGGTTGAAGGAGAAACGAGAGCAGTTTTGCGCCTCCATCCTTCTTTAGCTCCCGTGAAGGTGGCTGCCTTGCCTTTATCCAGGAATGAAAAGTTAACCCCGTTGGCCAAAGAGGTTTATAAGCAACTATGCGGGAGCTTTATGACCTATTATGATGATTCTCAGAGCATAGGGCGGAGATATAGGCGTCAGGACGAAATTGGCACTCCTTTCTGCGTTACTATAGATTTTGAATCTCTGGAGGATAACCAGGTTACCATCAGGGACAGAGATAGCCTGGCACAAATTCGAGTCCCTATAGGGGAGTTAGAGCAAATCTTACAGGCCAAACTGAAGGGCGAGCCTTTTGAAAAGACAGCACTATGGGCAACAAGGGAGAAGTGAGGGCAGCTAGCACCCTAAAGCCGTTTCTGTTTCAATTCCTTTATTAAGAGGGGGAGGATGATTTGCAAGCTGCCCACGATGCCTATATCGGCTATCTCAAAGATAGGTGCCTTTGGGTTTTGGTCTACAGCCAAGATAATCTGGGATTTTTCCAGGCCTGTGGTGAATTGAGGAGCCCCAGAAGCACCTAAGCTGATAAATAACTTTGGGGATACGATTTTCCCGCTTTGGCCTATTATCCTGCTCTCTGTTATCCATCCTTTATCAAAAGCAGGGCGAGTCCCAGCCACAGCACCCCCCAAAACCTGGGCTAATTGTTCCACGAGTTGAAAGTCCCCCAGCGAATTTAAGCCCCAACCTCCAGCAATTACCACCTCGGCTTCCTCCAAGGGCGTCACTTCAGGCTCCTCCTCGGTTATTTCAACGGTTTCCGCCCTCGATTGCCCCATTCTGCCCGCAACAACATTTTTAATTATGTCGACGTCTATAGGAATGATTTCCCCTGTAACCTTTCTCTGAGGAGGCTTAGCCATTAAACCGGGCTTCACTGTAGCCATCTGAGGGTTAGTATTGCAGACGATTTGGAGAGACATATTTCCACCCCAACCTGATACCACTTGCACAAGCCTGGGTTCTTCATCTATCTCTTCAATATATAAATCTGTACAGTGTGCGGTCAGCCCAGTCTTAAGCTTAGCTGCTACCCAGGGAGCCAGTTCCCTTCCTATAATTGTAGCTCCCCATAATACAATTTCCGGCTTATTTTCACTGATGAGCCTAGCCAGCAAATCAGCATAGAAATCGCCTTGATACAGGGAAAGTTGAGGATCCTCAGCCATATAGACCTTTTCACAACCATAGTCCATGAGTTCGAAGGCTAATTTCCTCACTTCGCCGCCGACGAGAATAGCTGCCAGCTTTCCCCCAAGCCTATAAGAGAGTTCCTGTCCCTTTGCTAAAAGCTCGAGGGACACGGGCAATAGCTTCCCTTGGCTTTGCTCGGCAAAAATCCAAACTTCTTGGCTCATCAGATCAAATTAACCCTCCCATCTCTCTAAGCCTTTCAATAGCCTTCTTAACCATTTCTTCAGGGGAGCCGGTCATGATTTTCCCCTTGCGTTTTGGGCGATGCTCTAAGGTTTCCAAAACCCTTGTGGGTGAGCCCTCGCCGCCAATGCTATCACGTTCAGCCCCAATATCCTCGCATCCCCAGACTCGGGGCTCCCTTTCTGCCGCCTGCATTATTCCGAAAGCAGTTATGAGGCGAGGTTTATTAATCTCCTGGCCTACCGCCAGGAGGGCTGGAAGCTCCACCTTCACTTTCATATGCCCGCTCTCCAAGGCGCGCTTGACTATTAACTTTCTTTCCTCTTGGAAGGTGATTTCCTTAACGTTGGTTACGCAGGTGATGCTGAGAAACTGAGCTATCTGAGGTCCTACCTGTCCTGTGCCGCTATCTACTGTTTCGTTGCCGCAGAGAACCAAGTCAAAATGCCCTATCTTCTGGATCCCACGGGCAAGAGTATAAGCCGTGGCTAAGGTATCCGCTGCGGCAAAAGCTCTATCACAAAGGAGGAAGGCTTCATCGGCACCCATAGCTAGAGCCTCCTCTAAGGATTTCCTTGTCTGAGGCGGCCCCATGCTGAGGACAACAACTTTCCCTGAGAATCTCTCTCGAATTCTAAGCCCTTCCTCCAGTGCATTCTTGTCCCAGGGATTGGTAATAACAGGTATCCCTTCTCGATTTATAGTTTTGGTCACGGGGTCAAGGGATATCTTGGAGAAATGCTCCGGGTTAGGGACTTGTTTGATGCAGACAATGATATCCACGGCCATCAACTTGCTAGGCCATAATGCTCCTGCCGATGGTGACCTTCATGATCTCTTGAGTACCTGCTGCCGGGAAGAGATGTAAGGCATCCCTGAGGCGGCGAACGACATGATACTCCTCACTAAGTCCATAGCCACCCATTATTTGCACTGCCTTAGGAGCCACTTTATTAGCCAAGTCGCAGCCAAGAAGTTTAGCCCGGGCTATATCTACTCCTATCTCTCTGATTCCCTTACCCTGGTCAATCTGCCAAGCGGCATAATAGGAAAGCCATTTTGTTGCTTCGATTTCTACATTCATATCAACCAAGGCAAACTGTATTGCTTGAAGCTCGCCTATAGGTTTTCC
>CAZQDF010000200.1:0-3504 GCA_964592065.1 uncultured Dehalococcoidales bacterium
TGAGGAATCTTGAAAGAACAGGGGCACTGGAGAGAACGGTGGCCTTCATCAATACCGCATCAGATCCTGTTATTGAGCGGATATCAACCCCAAGGTTGGCTTTAACCGCGGCCGAGTACCTGGCATGGAAGCAGAATATGCATGTGCTGGTCATACTTACTGACATGACCAATTATTGTGAAGCTCTTCGTGAACTTTCTTCTATGCGTGAGGAGATACCATCGAGAAGGGGATATCCAGGATATATGTACACCGACCTTGCCACAATGTATGAGAGAGCGGGTAGGATCTTCGGAAAGGAAGGGTCAGTAACTATAATGCCTATTTTGACTATGCCTGATGATGATATAACACATCCCATACCCGACCTCACTGGTTATATAACTGAAGGACAGATTGTGCTTTCTCGAGCTCTGGAAAGAAAGGGAATATACCCGCCAATAGATGTATTCTTGTCCCTTTCACGGATGATGAAGGAAGGAATCGGGCCAGGTAAAACGAGGGAGGACCACAACAACGTCTTTATGCAATCATATGCTGCTTATGCTGAGGGGTGTTATCTCAGAGAGATATCAACCATTGTAGGAGCTGAGGCATTAAGTGAGGGGGATAAAGTGTACCTAACCAATGCGGACGAGTTCGAGAAGAAGTTCATAGCTCAAGGTGAGTTTGAAAAAAGGAAAGTAGAAGATACCTTGGATATAGGCTGGAAGCTGTTTTCGGCGTTGCCTAAAGAAGCCCTGAAGCTAATTAAAGAGGAATTCGTTGAAAAATACCTCACGCCCTTCGAGAAGTAAGAGGTGGCGTTGGAAGGCTACCTTAAAAATTTAACCATAGGCAAATGCCACAACAATTAATCAAAGTTAGACCCACAAAAATTGAGCTGGTAAAACTGAAGCGCAGGCTTTCGTTAGCTGAGAGGGTGCAAAAGATACTAAAGGATAGACTCTCCATACTAACTATGGAATTCTTGCAGGCAACGAGAGAGACGGTGGAAGCTAAAAGAAAACTAGTTGATGTGTTCTCTAAGGCTTACAAGGCATTATCAATTGCCACTGGGTATCATGGGTACATAGCGATGGAAAAGGAACTTATAGCAACCGAGGCTGATTTAAAAATTGTCGCTGGTTTAAGGAACATAGCCGGCGTGAGAATTCCCTCTTTTGAGCTGATGGGTGGTGAAAAGTCAATGAGAGGATACAATCTGATTGATACCTCTTCATGGTTGGATCACGCAGCCCAACTATCTGAGAGATGTCTTGAAGCTATTGTTGAATTGGCCGAGCTTCAGAGGGGCTTGGAATTATTGGGAATGGAGATAAATAGGACAAAAAGAATAACTAATGCCTTAGAGTATATAATAATCCCTGGGTTACAGGTGACGATAAAGTACTTAAATATGAAGTTTGAGGAACGGGATAGGGAGGAGAAAGGACGGCTGAAACGGGTGAAGATGCTAGTTGCAGGAGGGTAGATGGATGCCTAATGGCTTACCTTATGAAAGGATGCTTCAAGAATGTTTGAGGGGCGAGTTCAGGTTGGTGAATGCTGGGCTACCAAGGAATCAAAAAACACTATCCGATTTATTACATGAGGAGTACCCTCATACAGTCTGTAGCGATGGCAGCACTCATTTATTTAAGAGGAGAGAGCTGGAATATCTTGCAAGCATAGTAAATGTCACCGAGCAAGAAGCATTATTATTGCCTATGATTATAGAGCTGGGGGAAAATCAAGCTGAGGCGGCAGTAATGTGTCAAGGAGAGACGGAGGAGAAGGTTATATCAAAAATTCTTGATATGCCTGTCACATGCGAGCAAGGAAGGATTAGAATATATAAACCACAGTTAGCCCTGTTAAGGAAGATATTGAAAACAACAACCCAGTATGTATTCTCCCCTAAAGTCGTTGCATAGAAGCACCTGGTAATCCTGAATCACATCAGGATTGGTAGTTTTCACTCAAAAGCAGTTACCATTCTCCTCAATTAAGTTTCTGGCTGATTGGGTTTTGTGCCATATTTGCTACTACTGCTCCTAATACTCCATTGATTAGCCGAGATGAAGAATCGCTGCCAAAGCTCTTGGCTAATTCCACGGCCTCATTTATGGTTACCTTAACTGGGATGCTATTATCAAATAAAACTTCAAAGATGGCAAGACGCAAGATGTTTCTATCAATGATGGACATTTGCTCTATAGGGAAGGCTGGAGCAAGGTGTGCAATAAGGCCGTCAAGCTTGGATTTATTTTGGACTACTCCTTGCACAAGCTCTTCACTAAAGCTAATAGCTTCTTGAGGCAGCGGGTTTTCCCTTGTTAGATGAGCTAAAGTTTCGTCTGCTTTATGCCTTGTGCAATCAAGCTCATAAAGCGCCTGGAGAGCAACAATTCTCGCCTTTCGCCTGATACCAGCCATGGTTCCTCATCTTCGCCGCTGTCCTTTATCTCTTTAAGAAGGAGGGTTAAACTGAGGGAGCTGCTTGACATCTTCAACTCCTGAAATGTTAAAAACTGGTAACTCTGGATTGATCCGTTTAATCAAACCGCTGAGTACCTTCCCGGGACCTATCTCGTAAAAAGTGTTGACTCCCCTGTTAACCATGTTTTCCATGGAACGTTGCCATTGGATACAACTACGAAGCTGTTTTAAAAGCTCTTCCTTTATTGACTCGACATCAGTTAATGGCTTAGCAGTCACATTAGCCATTATAGGAATCTTGGGAGGCTGAAACGTGAAACCTGAGACAACTTCGCGGAATTCGGCTATAACCGGGTTCATTAAAACGGAGTGAAAAGCTCCGCTTACCTTCAATGGGATAGCGCGAGCACCTTTCATTTTGGCTAATTTGTTAGCTTCAGTCAAAGCATCAATAGCGCCACTGATTATAATCTGCCCGGGGCAGTTTACATTGGAGATTTCAGTTTTACTGTGAAAGCATATATCCTCAACGGACTCATTACTGAGCCCTATTATGGCTAGCATGCTTCCGGGACTTTTCAGTCCAGCTTCATACATTAATCTACCTCTTTCCCGAACTAAAATCACAGCATCAGATAGGCTGAGCACGCTGGCAGCCACAAGAGCGGTGTATTCACCTAAACTATGTCCAGCGACAAATGCGGGGGCAGGTAGGCCATCGTTACTAGCCTCTTGAGCTGCTTTAAGGCAAGCGATGCTAGTCGTTAGTATTGCTGGCTGTACATTCTTCGTCTTAGTAAGTTCCTCCTCGGGCCCTTCAAAACACAAGCGAGAAAGAGGAAAGCCTAGAACAGTGTCAGCTTCGTCAAAGATTTCCCTGGCTGAGGGATAGCTGTTGTATAGATCGAACCCCATTCCCGTTTTCTGAGAGCCTTGCCCTGGGAAAACGTAAGCTAGCTTGGACATCTCAACCATACGCTTAAGTAGCCTTTTTCTTTGGAGATTTAATCTCAATTACTTGCCTACCATTGTAGGTACCGCAAGTAGGGCAAACATGGTGGGCTAGCTTAGCACTGTGGCACT
>CAZQDF010000201.1:0-3502 GCA_964592065.1 uncultured Dehalococcoidales bacterium
CCTTAGTGAACTACTCCCGAACTCGGTAGTCCGAGAATCTCCCGTTGGTACGCCCTAGTGAACTACTTTCGAACTTAGTTCGAAACCCGTCCTCTGGTAGCCAGATGGCACTTTCGAACTGGTACACCTCAAGGAAATACTATATCCGCGTACAATTCGAGACCAAGGTGGTCTGAAACTGTGAAGCTATTGAGAGCGCAATCAGAGGTGCTGATGCACACTACGGAGGTATAAAGATCCATGTAGACATTAAGTCTACATGGATCATTGGAGCCCCACCGGGGGCATTCACACCTAAGGACAAGCCTTTCACCCTTGATCTGATTGTCAATATAGGCGGTCTCATATCCTCCCGTCTCATCTGTGAAGGAAATGCGAGCATCCTGGTGAAGGGTGATCCCATGCTTCTTCAATTCATCTCTCAACCGATTCGTGGCCGAATCGCCCCATCTGCAATCGTCATGACTGCAGGACCAGACCAGAGCGTATAGTGTGAAAGGGTCATCGTCGACGTCCGTGCTTACCGAGAACCCAAGATCTATCCTAGTCTTCTCATCAAGGCAATAGGGTGGGTCTATTGGCGAAGAGGGCACAAGCGACATGGATTTCGACACAAGCACGACATTGCCTGTTCCACTGTGACAGAGGATGTAATCGATTCTCTCTCCTTTGCCTTTCTCCTCTGCCAGAGTGTTTTTCTTACCATAAGGGCATTTCTCTCCCTTGGGTGGGGTGTAGTCGCTACCCACCCAGGTATAGTCAGGTTGATCTTTGGGTCTCATCGTCGTCCACAAGTCTTCAAACCCTTGCTTTCCGTCTAACAGTATGTCAACAGGATCTTGCGGTACGTCCAGATTTTGCCCAAGGACAGCGTACTCATCAGTGTGAGCATCGATATTCAGATCCCCAAGGATGATTATCGGGTGGGAGTCGTAATCGAATTCAGTGGCCTTCTCTATGAACGCTTGCAGCTCTTCAAGCTGGAATGCTCGAATCTTCTTATCCTCGTCCGTCTTGTGCGCCTGCATGTGTGTGTTGAATACATGGATGTACTCGTCTTTCCTGTCTCCCACTTGTATGCGTGCGTAAATGACCCCTTTGTTCGCCCAGCAATCAGCACGGGCTGGATCGCTAAGAAGATCCGAGGGCCAGAACCCTCCGCACACGCTGTAACAGAAAGCACTTGCAGCTATGATCGGGTACCTGGAAAGGATGATTAGGCCGCCGTCCTGCTTCGCGTTCAGAAAACCCTTGTCGGGTCCCATGACATAGTAAGGGCCACAAACTAATTCTGCTTCCACTTTGTTTGGCCTTGCATCGATTATGTTAACGCCGTGCGGCTTCCTGTCTTTCCCCGCAAGGTCGTCAACGTCTTCAGTGTCGCCAAGCTTCGGCCACATGTCCTCAATGCCGTAGCGTTTGCCGTTGAAATCCACAATGACAGCATCAGCTCCCTTTTCTCCCTTAATGGTGTCCCGCCAGTCGTCCAGAATGTCGTTTTGGCTCTTGACTTCGAACACTTCCTGTAGCCCGATGATGTCGTAGTCAGTAATCAGTGCACTGATGCAAGGGATACGCTGCTTCACGGCCTTTGCTCCCGCCGGTAGAAGCTCCGTATTTTGGGTAAGGAATCTGACTCGGTAACTGGAGCCCAAGACGCTGGAGAGATCTATCTTGACGGCTTTGCCCTTCTCGCTATACCAGTAGGCTTGAGTCATGTTGGCGTCTGCGAGATTGCCTCCCAGCGTGATGCTGACCATTGCATCCGGGTAAAAGTCCCCTTTTATGCACGTGTAAGTCTTGGTCAGGCTTTGGACAGATGTTATCTTTCCCCCTCTGATCACTGCGACATCAGAGGACTCAAGATTGACGGACTTGTCAAAGAACAGCATGAGCATCGTCGCGCCCGATTGTGTCTGGTTCTTGATTATATACATGCCGGGTGGGGTTTCTTGGGCGAGGCTTGAGACGGCTAAGATAGCCGCTAGGATTACTACCACTAGGAAAGAGATCCTCATATTGGGCATGATGCGCCTCCCAGAATATCTTGCCAGATATGCGTCTGCAGTGTCAATTAGACACCACCAATGTGTGGCGGACTGCGTAAGAACACCATGATCGTAGGCAAATCCAGCGGCTGTCATGGCAAGAGTCCGTATTAGTTTGGTTTCAGAGAGATTTCAGGGCGTTCACGGAAGGCCACCATCCATAGGACTTTCAAGAGACGGCTTTCAGTAGGTCTTCGCTAGTCATGTTGGCGTTACAGAGTGGTGTTACCCTTTTGGGGTAACTGACAAGCTTCCATTGATTGTCTCCGTCGGTAGACAATATCAGTACCTCGGCGCGAACGCTAGGTCAGATTGCAGAGGTGGAAGGATTCCCCGGCGGCAGGCACAGATCATAATTGCACAGGGTAGCGGGATAGGGGTAGTAATGGTCAGTGTGCCACTTGCGGCCGTTGCAGTCATGGCGAGACTTCGCAGGACATAGCAGGCAAGAAGCGGACTTGTTGGTGAATCACCAGGGGGTAAGCAGGTAGGAAGTGATTGACAAACGTTGCGTCGAACACGTGTTGCGTAGCCGGCGTGAAAGTCAGTTATTAGTACGCCCGGGAGGACTCGAACCTCCGGCCTTCGCAGCCGCAGTGCGACGCTCTGTCCTCTGAGCTACGGGCGCATGTCTGGCGGAGGGACGGGGATTCGAACCCCGAAGCCCTTGCGGGCGTACCGGTTTTCGAGACCGGCTCCTTGCCATTCGGTCATCCCTCCTTAAAAGTGATAGTAGAGTGTTTACAGCGCTCCTGCAAGCAGAACTATCAGCACTCAGGAAGAAACAAGCGTTCAGCCGTCAGCCCTCAGGAAAATCCCATCTGCCGAGATTATTTGCTGAAAGCTGATCGCTGAAAGCTGATCGCTTTCTTCAACCAGGTAGCTTCGGGGCACCTCCCCGACGAGAAAACGTCGCACACAAGGTACGACGCTACGGATGAGAGGAAACGTGGCTCTTGACGCTGTTGTTTCTGTAGCGTCGGGGTTTATCCCCGACGAGTGAACGTCGCACACAAGGTGCGACGCTACGTAGCGGCGGAACCCGTGTCCGCCGAGTAGATCGCTGCATCATCGTAGTTTATCCCCGAGGAACAAGACGTCGGACATGAGAGGGAACGTGGCTCTTGACGCTGTTGTTTCTGTAGCGTCGGGGTTTATCCCCGACGAAAGAGAACGTCGGACATGAAGTCCGACGCTACGGATGAGAGGAAACGTGGCGCACGCGGTAGATCGCTGTGGCGTCGGGGTTTGCCTGCCTGTCGCATTCACAAGGCAGACAGGTCCCCGACGAAAGAGAACGTCGGACATGAGAGGAAACGTGGCGCACGCGGTAGATCGCTGTGGCGTCGGGGTTTATCCCCGACGAAAGAGAACGTCGGACATGAAGTACGACGCTACGGGAAAAAACCGCGTTTAACCCTCGCTTGAGCTAAGGCTGAAGTACAGCAGGGCCG
>CAZQDF010000202.1:0-3495 GCA_964592065.1 uncultured Dehalococcoidales bacterium
CTACCGTCCTCATCCCTACCCCCATAAAGTCAGTCATTCGCTCAATATCTCCCTTGGTGCAAAAGACCCTTTTTTGAGGGCCGGTAGTCCCGGAAGTAGTGAAGGTAACTATGCGGGCAATGTCCCCTAAAGAAACGCAGACAAAGCGGTTTGGATTTTGGGCTAAGTCTGAGGGATCGGTGAGCGGAATCTTGGCTAAATCGGCTAAAGAACGGATATCCTCAGGCTTTATTCCGTTATTGTTGAATAGCTCCTTATAAAAAGTACTATTCTTATACGCATAGGATAGGACCTCCCTTAGCTTAAAGAGGTGGTAACTGTCAACATCAGCTCTGGTTACCTGTTCCAGCCTATCTTTGCCTATGAACTCACGATATTTCGGGTCTTCCTTTACCTTTTGCCTGATTTTATTATGGAGCCACTGTTCCAGAAAGATAGTTTCCATCGTTTACCCACCTATCCGAACTAGACCACTCTTTGTTCTTTTTATTTTGAAGTTGCCGCTTCTGCCAAGTTAGTATAGAGCCTCTTGCCGCTAGTGCTGGTCAGATAATAAGCGCAGAAGGGTATTATTTGATTATCTGGGGTGACCAAATGGCCGCAGCACCTTTTTAATCTTTCCAAATCCAGGGTCCATATATCCTGAAATGGCATGCAGGTGATAGTTAAGCCTCTAATCGCCACAAGTTGATAAATGTCCTCCCAAGAGCGTAGCTTAGGCGCAGAATTTACTCCACAGCAGCTCTCGGAGTATCTGGCCCCATTTCCCCCGCTGAATTGCCAGTGGAGATTCATAAATGATCGGGCTGATTCCCAGGGTGACCTGGTGTACCCCCAGCCGGACACCAATTCCCCGGTATGCCTTTGGTTGATAGGCAACAATCGTTTATCTTCTCCTAAGATAAAAAGGCTGGTAAAGGCGCAATACGCTTCCCGCGAGCGGCGTGGCAGAAAATTCTCCGAGCTGAGTTCCCCGCCGGTTTGCCTGACCAGTCCGTCAATCACGTCCGGTATTGTTATTCTGTCCTCATCCCTGGGCACAGCTGGATATCGACCAAGGTAACTGATAGGTTGGAAGTGAACCCCTCTTATCGTAGGCATCCAGCTCTTGGCAAATTGGATAATATCTCCCAACTGATGGTCATTAATCCCCGGGATCAGAACCGGCACAAGAATGACGCCAATCTCAGCTTCGGCACAATTGCTTACCGCCTTCACCTTAATATCGGCGAGATTGGTACCACGAGTGTATTGATAGACGTCATCGCTCACACCGTCAAACTGGAGAAAAATGGTGCCAGCACCGGCATGTACCAGCCGCTGAAGGTACTCCATATCCTTGGCTATCCTGACTCCATTAGTGTTTATCATAATGTGCTGAAAACCCATTCTTCTCCCCAAGGCAACAATCTCAGGTAGGTCATCCCTCACGGTCGGCTCTCCCCCACTCAGTTGGATAGAGGGAGTCCCTGTACTCTGTAGCACCGTATGGTACATGCCTTTAATGGTTTCGATATCAGGCTCATGGCTTGAGATTTGACCGGAGCTAGCAAAGCAAACAGGACATCTCAAGTTGCACCGATGAGTAACCTCCATCACCATGGTGCAGGCATTCGCCTTATGCTCGGGACACAGACCGCAATCATACGGACACCCTCTGCCAACTGGAGTTAAACTTTTTAGCGGACCTACTGCCTCTTGGGCATTTTGGTTCCAGTCAAGATAACTTTGCCCACTTCCTCTCCAGATAAGAGCCTTAAACTTGCCATGCTCTGGGCATTCCTTTTCAAGATATACATTCCCATCTTCGGCAACTTTCCTAGCTGGGATTCGGTATAAGCACTCCGGACAAAGGCTTTCAGTTTCTCCTAATAACCTATTCACCAACCCAATATTTCACCTCTTCCTCATAGCGATTAGAACATAGCCAAATTTACCTGCTAGGCGGGGTACTGCCTTGGTTGCTAAGCCAAGCTCAGCTGATAACTGCCGCTGGAACCCTTCCCAGCCACCGAATTTAATTCCTATCTGATAACCTATCCTTTTTAATAATGCTGAGTAGTCCTCAATACAGGGCTCGTGAAAACCAGCACCCTCAAAGATGCTCACATACTCCTCAACTAACCTAGCCCCGGCCAGGCAGGGGATAAAGGGGGAGTCAGCTAGGCTGAACTTACGGTAATTTCCGTCAGTTTTCTGAAGAGTCATATCAGTAATGACTAGCCTGCCGCAAGGTTTTAAGACGCGGCTCATCTCCAAGGCTGCCGCCTCCTTGTTGGGCAGGATAGAGAATGAGCATTCCGATATTATAGTGTCGAAAGTAATATTTCTGAAGGGTAAGCTCTCAGCATCTGCAGTAATAAATTTCACCCGGTCATCTAACCCCCTGGCTCTAGCTCTACTTTGAGCTAAAGTAGTCTTCTTATCGGATATATCGATGCCAACAACTCTACAACCATACTTTTCTACTAGAAGCAGGGAGCTTTCCCCCCTTCCGCAAGCCATATCCAGAACCTTAGAATTTTCATTAACCAGAGCAGTTTCTGCGACTTTTCTCGTGAGCTCTAGACCACCGGGGTGCAATATTTCTTTCAGAAAAGAATTAAAAGCATCTGTTTCATAGACTGCAGCAATAGATTCCTTCAATAATCTGTTACTCTGCACCTTTTATTTCTCCTCAACCATCTTTTCCCCTCTGGCTATCTGTTTAATCGCAACCTCTTCAGTTATGTACTTGGTGCTACACTTGGGGCACACTAGTCCTTCCGCTGTGCCTTCAACTTCTAGGTAAACCATCTCTATCTCTGCTTCTATCATCCTCTCCTTACACCTGAAGCAGTACCACTCCATCTTTTAATTATCACCTACCATCTCAGACCTATGGGAGTAGGCGGTATGTACCACATAACCGTCACTTACGACGGAATACTCAACATAAAACGTAGCTTCCGATAGCCTCATCTTCGCCAAATACCTGTTCTCTTCAGGCTGATAGAGCTTCTCCCCGGTCGCTTCGGCGTTGTAGATTACCTGCTTGATATCATCATCAAGTATATGTCTCTGTTCCATTAAGGAAGCAACAGTCTCGTCCTTTATAATTATCAGCTCATTAGGGCTCCCCTCGGCTACCATCTCTGTGACTCCTAACAATAAAAGTGTGAACTTGCCTGTGATATCAAAATCCCTGTTCTCTATCACAGAATTAATAGACTTCGGTGCAACCAGGCTCTTAGCATCCGAATTCTATTGATACAGGGATAGCTCGTTAGCTATTCAGTTTTCTATTGTTTACTGTAGTTTCACAAGCCAATTAAATATTCCCCGCATATTGGGGATCCATCGCATGACCCACCCCGACTTTGCGTACTCGGCAGGGTATAGCCCTAAACGCCGGACACCCCACCACCTGGTCACGAACATCCCAAGAGGTAAGGTAATTTTGGTTGGCATCCCTTGACCAGCCATGAGCAACCGAGACCACTTTAGGATGGATAT
>CAZQDF010000203.1:0-3467 GCA_964592065.1 uncultured Dehalococcoidales bacterium
ATTGTTGCAAATAGGTTTGAGCATTAGCTTCCACCTCTTGCAAGGAAAGCATAGGGCGAGTAGTTGACTGAGCACTTGGGTCACCGATTCGTGCTGTCCAGTCACCAACTATGAGAGTGACCTTATGCCCTAGGTCTTGAAACTGACGCAGCTTTCTCAAGCCAACCACATGTCCTAAGTGAATATCAGGAGCGCTGGGGTCGAAGCCTTGCTTCAGGTTCAAAATCCTCCCTGATTCCAGTAGCTTTATTAGTTCAGGCTCAACGATGGTTTCAGCTACCCCTCGCTTTAATATGGAGTTAAATCCAGGGTCAGTCATTTCAAATCATTAGCAGACCCTTCGCTTTGCTCAGGGCTTCTACCTTTCGAATATCCTTCCCGATTTGTGCTCTGAGTTTCTCGGGGGAGGTGAAACGTAACTCTTCCCTTAACTTCTGCACAAATTCTATCCTAATCTCTTTGCCGTATAAATCTCCTTCATAATTTAATAAGTGAGTTTCTACCCATTTCGCATCTTCCTCAAAGGTAGGGCGAGTGCCAACATTGGTCGCTGAAGCAAATTGCTTGCCACCTACTCGAGTGACAGTAGCATAAACCCCGTTGCCAGGCAATGCTTGTTGAGCTGGTATATCTAAGTTGGCAGTGGGAAACCCCAAAGCCCAACCACGTTTATCTGCGGTGATAACCTTGCCCACAAGGTAGAAACGATGCCCCATCAAGTTTTCTACCTTTATCATATTACCTTGAGCTAGCGCTTGGCGAATAAGAGTACTACTTACTATTTCACCGTCAACTGTAAAGGGAGCTATAGTTTCTACGCTAAACCCCATTTCCTGTCCTAGCGAGCGAAGCAGGTTAGTATTCCCCTCCCGCCCTTTTCCTAAAGCGGAGTCAGGGCCCGTCATAAGACCGCGCATCCTGAGATATTTTTTAAGTAACGAGATGAACTGCCTCGCACCTAGTTGTGACACCTCTGGAGTAAAAGATAGCACAGCGACTAGATTTATACCCAGTTCCTGAAGAGACTTGACCCTGTTTTTCAAATTGCTCAGCCAGGGTAGTTGATTATGCGGGTGTAGTACCGATTGTGGATGGGGATCAAAGGTGACTACTCCGCTAAGTAAATCTTCCTCCTTAGCTCGCTGTATCAAGTTTTTTAACAGGTAGCAATGCCCCAAGTGGATACCATCAAAGACACCGATGGTAAGGAGTGTTTCCCTTTGGGGAACCAAACTAGCTAGCTCTTGCGTAATGCCCATGTAGCTCAGGGTTTAACTTTTGCGCTAGGAATAGCTAATTTTCTACCTGCAGCTTGAGCAACAGGTGCCAATTGAGACATAAGTTCTTGGAAGTTATCAAAGGTGAGCGATTGTGCTCCATCTGCAAGCGCTAGGTCAGGGTTAGGGTGGACTTCTATCATCAGTCCATCTGCTCCTGCAGCTGTTGCCGCTAATGCTAGTGGAGTCACTAAATACCATTTGCCTGTGGCATGGCTGGGGTCAGCAATGATGGGTAGGTGGCTAACTCTCTTGATAACGGGGATGGCGCTGATGTCCATAGTATTACGAGTGGAAGGTTCAAAGGTTCTAATGCCGCGCTCACAGAGGATAAGTTGCTCATTCCCTTGAGCTAGGATATATTCAGCAGCTAATAACCATTCTTGGATGGTGGATGACAAGCCTCGCTTGAGCATTACCGGTTTCTTTAGCTTTCCCACTTCATCAAGCAAAATGAAGTTTTGCATATTTCGCGCCCCAACCTGGAGTATATCAGCATAGCTGGATACTAATTCGACGTCACTTGGTGCCATTACCTCAGTTATGACTGGCATGCCAGTTTCCTCACGCGCTTTCGCCAGCATTTCAAGCCCCTTTATGCCTAATCCCCGAAACTGGTATGGCGATGTACGTGGCTTAAATGCGCCGCCACGCAGTATATTGGCACCACTTGCCTTAACCTCCCGAGCTGTAGCTAAAAGTTGCTCCTCAGTTTCTACTGCGCAAGGCCCAGCTATGACAACTATTTTATCACCGCCGATGGAGAGGTCATTTATTTTGACTACGGTGTTCTGAGGGTGAAACTCTCGACTGGCAAGTTTATAAGGCTTGCCAATAGGGATAACATCCTCTACTCCAGGGAGCAATTGAAGCATATCCTGAATTTCAGCTAAGGCTTGCCCTACTACACCAATAATAGTATGTTCCACGCCTTGCGATATATGTGCCTTCAATCCTGATTCTTTGATTCGCCTGGCAACCCCGTTTATTTCGTCTTGACTAGAGCTAGCTTTCATGACTACAATCATTTCCTGCCTCCCAATTGATGCCGATGTTTCTCCTTTAACCCTTTTGCCTCTCCCGAGTAAACATGTGTGATTCCCTCGGGGCTTTTTTCAGTATTTGCTAGCATCAAAATTCTCAAGCAGTGTGGTAAACTGCCGGGAACATTCATTTCATGCGTGCAAAGCAAGGCAAGCTGCTGCGGCCACCCTAACTCTCGTGTCGCTGCCGCAGGGAACTCAGCATTTAAGTCTGATGTAGTGGTAAAAATTATAGTAGCTATATCGTCAACTTCAACTCCATTAGCCTGTACCATTTCCTCAAGCAGCCCCTTAGCCGCAGCTATGATGCTCTCTCTATTATTCTCTGGAACGGTAACGGCACCCCTGATGCCACAACACCACATTTTGATAGTTCTCCCTTCTGGTTTTAAGGCGATAGCCTATCCTATTTTGCAACCTTCGTCAAGGAATCTTTGTTTGAGTGTTGATGTTCTACGATTTTGTCACCCTGAACCGAAACCCTGCGTAGAGCGAAGGGGTAAGCAAGAGGCCTTTTTTCTTCGCGGAGTTTATCCTGATGACTCGATGCTCCAGGTGAAGTAAGTAGGAGATTCTGGTCGCTTTATTTCCGCTTTACCAGGACCTCGGCTCATTTTTCAGAACGACAGGTGGAACTGCCAAACAAGCATTTTGTCCTGGTAGCGGAATAAAACAGCAGAGTAAAGTAGTGGGCTCACAAAGTGCTTCTTATGATAGAATGATGCAAGGTATATTACGTTTACTGGCGAGGCTGGTAGGTTTGCAGAATGGAGAGGGAGAAATTTGAAGCTCTTGTTGCAAGAACAGTCAATGACCTGCCGCTCGAGTTTCGAAACAAGTTGGAGAATGTTGACATAGTCGTAGAGGATTGGCCAACATTAAGGCAACTTAGGCAGGTCAAGCTCAGACATCCCAGCCAATTGTTGGGCCTTTACCAGGGTGTGCCCCAGGCTAAGCGGGGCAGAGGATATAGAATGGTTCTGCCTGATAAGATAAGCATCTTCCAAAGGCCTATAGAGGCGCAGTGCCTTTCAGTCAAGGAAATTGAGGTCAAAATAGGGGAAGTAGTGCGCCATGAGATAGCTCACCACTTTGGCACTGATGAGAAGACTTTGCGGAGGATAGAAAGTGAGAGGCGGCAGTCTAG
>CAZQDF010000204.1:0-3461 GCA_964592065.1 uncultured Dehalococcoidales bacterium
GGAAATAGCAGGAAGTCTCTCATTGTAGATGGTACTAATATTGGGGGCACCCCACCGCCTATTTCTATTTTGGCGTGGAAGGGTTGTGTTTAATCTCACGATTCATAGCCTTTCGCCATAATGTGTGCTCCAAGTTGGTTACTCCGTAGCTATCGAAAGGCTTGGTTTCCTCCGAGGTAGTTAATCCCAATGAAAGGAACTTTGACATCTTGTCCGTAGGGCGACTTTGGTCTAGTATTTAGTCAGTTATCGGATGAGAGGAGCTTGATACATGGCCAATCGACTATATCTACGCTACAAGTGTACCCTACTTCTCGAAAAAGGAACACCTGGCTCTATAATCGTTGACAAGTCACTAGAAGATTACAGTTTTAGTGTTTCTAGGAGTGGGCAGAGCGTAAACATGAAGTTGCTTCAAGATGGCAAAACTGTTCAGGCTGAGAGTGTTGTTGACTCCTTCAAACCAGATATTCTGCAAATATTGAGAACCAATGACTACGATAAGCTAAACGATGGAGAAAAAATACAACTTTCTGGCATGACTCATCCGATTAGAGAGGCTGTAAGACAGTTTGTAGGACTGCTAAAACAAGAACTCCACAGATATGATATAGATGATGAACTGATAGGCAACCCATACTACGAATGGTCTCTCGACGATAATCAATGGTTCTCAATCCCTCGAGCGCTAAGGATCGACGTAGGAAGCTACTCGTTGGGTAATCTTAATTCGATTACGGCAAAGAGCCTGCAAGAATTGCTTTCTGAGAATGAGGAAGCCCTTGTAGCAACTAGCTATCTTCATCAAGCAAGGAACTCGATGAACAGGCGGTACCAGTGGATATATGCAACTATGGCAGCTGAGTTGGCCATTAAAGAAATTCTAGTGAGAATAGAGCCTAAGCTTCGAGTAATACTTGAAACATTGCCATCTCCACCGCTGAACAAATTATACGGCGGTGTATTGGAATCTGTAGCAGGAGTGAGATCAACCAATACGCCTACACTGCAAAAGAGTGCCCAAAGGCGTAACCAACTTGTACACAATCCTAAGAGCTCCACTCCAACTTTCGATGAAGTAAACGAGTATATCGATTTCATTGAGGACAGGGTTAAGTGGCTCTTAAGAGAATGGCGTAGGATAAAACGAGAGAAAAAGCAGCAATAAATACTAAAGCATTAGAATGCAGATACTTACCATTAAAGAGCTATTACAAGGCAAGAAAGTGGATTACTCCTAGCACGCGCCAGTCGCCACATTCAAGAGGGCACGGAGAGTACAGAAATCTAATGACGCGGGACAAAACCGGTTGCTTTAAATTCTTGTAGTTTGGATACAAATGAAGAATAAAGATAACTATAGAAAAACAGAGACGTCATTCAGCTTTTTAATTCACAATTTATATGGTGATAAAGATTACCGATTAATAAAGACGACTCATAATTTCACTGATGGATGCGAAAAAATATTTCTTAAAAATGATTAAAAGCATTAAATTTGCTATTGAGGAGACTATCACAATAACAGATGAACAGCATAAACAAGGATTATTAAATACAATAAATAAATCTAAAAGATTGATTAAATCGTCAAAATCTTTTGATAGTTTAGACCAACAAATGGTTTCCTTCCAATCTGAACTCATATTTGTGCTTATCGGATTAATGCCTCATCAATGGCGACAACAGAAAGTAACAAACAATCGTAGTTTATGGAAACTCAATGATTATAGACAAATTCAATATACACAAAATATTAACCAAAAGAAAAATCTTATTTTTAGTGCTGTTCAGGGTAAGTATGAAGACAAATTCGGTTCTTGGAACGAATTTTTAGATAATATTTATTATAAGCAATGTCATCAGAATCCTGCTGAACTAATTTTATGGTTTAAGAAAAACCATCCGGATATATATTGTGACTTATTTTGAGTTTACAGCTGACTTATAATGCAATTCGAGCTGACCGTTACTTGCTAACATTTCTGCTAATGAACTTTTTATCGCCTTAAATGGTAAGGCGCATACAAAACGTCACTTTGCTCAATGAGGAGATTGAAAGTAATATCCCTGTCCTAATGTTGTCCAGGCTACAATGATATTTAGACGCGTTTATAGCTGATGGAACAATGATGTTCAGATCGAGCTACTACAATTAAATGCTAGCTCGGCAATAAATGTGTTGTGTTCAACAAACTCACTGACATCAGTTAGAATACAATGAGCACTGATTTTTTCATCTACCTATTTAACAAATAGCCACTTCGCGTTGTAACAAGTGACTGCCCTGACCTCAGCGCTATTGACATAAGCTCGTTAGTGAGGTAAGAATAGGGGAAAATCAGCAACGAGGAGGTATGGTGCTATGGCGACAGCTTATTGCGTGAAGTGTAGAAAGAAGGTCGAGATAAAGGACCCCAAGCAGGTGACGCTGAAAAACAAAAGACCGGCCGTTCAAGGCGTCTGTCCCAGTTGCGGAACGAAGGTGTTCCGAATAGGCAAAGCCTAGACAGTTTGCTGCTGAGCGCTGAGGAATCTAACTAAACTCCTGGCCTGAGCTGGAGCGGAGCTCTGGCCTTCGCCTTAGCGCGCCTTCTCTTCCCTCTGCCTTTGTTTACTCGCCCGTTTCCTGGCTATCTGGAATTGTAATAGCTGAGACGAAAAAATTTTCCGGGATGTTACATTTGCCCAAGCTCAGGGATGAGACCTGAGCCTTGGTCAAGGGACTATCTAAGGCGAGAATAAGGGAGAGAATGAGACCTCAACAACCATGAGCGAGTTTGTGTAAATCTGGCGCTCAGCCTAAACTGATAACTTGTGGAGACTCCACCATCTAAGCTTCGTGATTTTGTTCTTTTCTGTGCTCAGAGGAGAAGCCCTGAGTGGCCAATCATCTATGATGAAATGACCAGAGTAGCGGGACAAAGACTGTTCCAAGGACTGGGCTATAGGGAGTTAGGACAACTGGGGTTATCTTTCTCATTATCGAATATAGACAAGACCATTCAACTAGTAAAACAGGTTACCTCTCAGGATGACCAGTAGGCAAAAACCTTTTGGAAGCCCCCTTGTTCTTCCTTTAAGTTCGGACCTCAGCTCGCAGCAATATGGAGAAATGACGAAAAGAAATCGCAGGGCTACAATCTGATATGACCATGTCAAATCAAGGGGGTCGTATTTGAGGATAGGTGTTCTTTCCGATACTCATACGCATTCATTGGAAGACATTCCCCGAAAGGTAATCGATGCCCTTTCCTCGGCAGATATGATAGTTCACGCAGGGGATTTCACCAAAGTGGAAGTACTTGATGGGTTAAAGAAGTTAGGGAGGGTGAAAGCAGTCCAAGGCAATATGGACTCGGCTGAGCTAAAAAGCATACTACCAGCCAAGGAGGTATTTGAAGTAGGGGACAAGAGAATTGGCATTACTCATGGCTCAGGTAGTCCCTGGGGAATAGAGC
>CAZQDF010000205.1:0-3454 GCA_964592065.1 uncultured Dehalococcoidales bacterium
GGCAGCACTATTCGAGTTGACCCAGTCACCCTTACCACCAATCGGGAAGGAGTTTTCGCTGGAGGCGATGCTGTTACCGGGCCAGCAACTGTAGTCCAAGCATTAACCACTGGCAGGCAAGCAGCTTTTCGTATTGATGAATATCTACAACATAGGTACCCGTTAGTTGGCAAAGGCGAAAAAGAGGCCTTAGCAGGTGACCTTTTTCCCAAAACTATAGAGGCGATAAGGAAGCTCAGCCGCTTTGAGCCACCTATCCTTTCCCCTGAAGAAAGGGCCAGAGAATTTGAGCCTGTGGAGCTGGTTTATGACTGGGGGAGCGCTGTCAATGAAGCTAGAAGATGCCTAAGGTGTGGCATGGGCGCCGAGATTTTGTCCCAGGATAGATGTGCCACTTGTCTCACCTGCTTACGGATTTGTCCTTATCATGTGCCCTATTTGGACGACAGCGGCACAATTCAAATACCTGCCGACCAATGTCAAGCTTGTGGCATATGCGTCGCTGAATGCCCTGCCAAGGTTATAGTTCTGCGCAAGCCGCAAGATAGACGGCATATAAATGAAGGGTTGAATCATGCCCTTAAGTCTGCGGACCCCACCAAGGTTAAGCCCCTAATTATTGGCTTTTGCTGCCAATACGGGCTTTATGGCACTGGTGCTCTGGCAAGCTTGTGGAGAGAAGCTAAAGCTGGCATCTGGATAGTCCCTGTATTGTGTGTTGCCAAGATAGAAACTGAGCACATATTGTGCGCCTTTGAGATGGGTGCTGAAGGCGTTTTTATTGCCGGGTGCGGGCAAGAACAGTGTGCCAGGGAGGATACCGCCTTTTGGGCTTTGCAGCGGATGGAAAAGGCTAAGAAGCTGTTGGCTCAGATTGGCCTTGAGCCAGAGCGCCTGCGAGCCTTTAACCTATATGCCAATGAACCAGATCTTGCCAAGGTCTTGGATGAATTCACCGAACGAGTAGGTGAGCTACATTTGGCTTCAGTAATAAAACAGGAGGTGAAAGCTTGATAGTCGCAGAGCAAAAACCTTTAGAGGAAATAGGACGCCTTATCGCCCCTTACGAGAAGGTGCTTATCCTTGGTTGTGGTACCTGTATGACAGTTTGTGGTGCTGGTGGCGAGAGAGAGGTTTCACTTCTTCATAGTGCATTGAGAGTTGCATACTCTAGGAGTGGTGATGAGGCTCATAGTTTTCTAGAGTATACGGTGAAACGGCAATGTGATTTTGAATTTCTGGATGTGCTGGTAGACAAAGTCAAGGAAGTGGACGCCGTTCTTTCCCTAGGCTGCGGTGTCGGAGTACAGGTGCTGGCTGAACGCTTCCCAGATATGCCTGTTCTGCCCGGGGTCAACACATCGTTTATGGGTGCGTCTAAGGAGTGGGGTGTTTGGGATGAGCGATGTGCTGCCTGTGGCGATTGCAGATTGGCTGAGACTGCTGGTATTTGCCCCATCACTAGATGTGCTAAAGGGATACTCAATGGTCCTTGCGCTGGCAGCAAAAACGGCAAATGCGAGGTGAATAAGGACATGGATTGCGCCTGGGGCCTGATTTACAAGGGGTTAGAAAGATTAGGCCAATTGGACAAAATGCGCCGATATTACCCCCCCAGGAATTTTCGCCCCATTCCTAGACCAAGAAGAATCGTGAGCAAAGCTGATATCAATCTAGGAGGTGGTGATGGCTAAATCGCTGTTTGAGGAAAAACTTAATTCAGGTAAGTTTTTGGTGACCACGGAGATCGGACCTCCAAAAGGAGCAGACACCACGGAGATGGTTCACCATATAGAGCTACTTAAGGACAAGGTTGACGCTATTAATGTCACCGACCATCAAAGTTCCATGATGAGGTTCCCCTCTTTGGGTGGCTGTTTGTTGGTGAAGGAACATGGTGGCGAACCTATCTTTCAGATGACTACCCGTGACCGCAATCGCCTGGCACTTCAAGCCGACCTACTTCTGGCATATTCCAGAGGCATCGGGAATGTGCTCTGCCTCACTGGCGATTCTATTGATGTGGGAGACCACAAGGAAGCAAAACCAGTGTTTGACCTGGATTCCGTGCAGCTACTAAGAATGATCAGAATAATGGAATCAGGCAAGGATCTGGGAGGGAATGACCTCAACCACGCTCCAGAATTCTGCATTGGTGCCTCGGTTCACCCTGCAGCGGATTTCATCGAGCCACAACTTATCAAGTTTGATAAGAAGGTGGAAGCCGGGGCACAGTTCTTCCAGACTCAGGGCATATATGACCTAGATTGCCTCCGCAAGTTCATGCAATATTCCAGACAATTTAACGTCAAAATCTTGGCAGGCATTATAGTTCTAGCTTCAGCAAGGATGGCTCAGTATATGAACGACAATGTACCCGGGGTAATAGTTCCCCAGGCTGTAATTGATGAGCTAGCTAGCGCAGAAAAGGGCAAGGGGCTTCAGAAGGGCATTGAAATTGCTGTGCGGCTAGTAAAGACGATACGAGAATTGAACCTATGCCACGGCGTTCATATTATGGCGGTGGGGAGGGAAGGTATCGTGCCTGATATTCTGGAGGCCGCTGGATTGGGGGGCAGCGTGCATGGTTAGGTTTCGATTAAAAAGTAGCCGCAGGTCGAGCGAGCTAATCAAATCTAAGATAAGGAAGGGAGGTTAAAAATGGCAACCACTAAAAAGATTTTAATTGTAGATGATGAGCCCGATTTTCTGCTGGCTTTGCAAAAGACTTTAGAAGCCAGGCTGTATCAGGTTGCCACTGCTAGCAACAAGGCAGAGGTACAGGAAAGGATCAAGACAATAGACCCTGACGTCATCATTCTGGGAACCATGACTCCTCGTGGCGAAGCATTCTCTCTACACCAATGGCTAAGGCAGCATCCTAAGACCAAGGATTTGCCTGTCTTGGTGATCGACGCTGCCCCGGAAAAGCAGCTTATTAAGGGATGGAGGAGGGATGAGGCTATGGTGATGGAGGCCGAGGACTACGTAGCCAAGCCGATTGAGCCAGCTTCGATGGCGGTTCGAACTCAGGCGGTACTGGAGAGAGCAGCCAAGCGGATAAAGGTGCTTATAGTAGATGACCATTCTGTGGTTAGGGATGGGATTCGTGCTGTGCTCACGCTACAAAAAGACATTGAAGTAGTAGGTGAAGCTGTGAATGGGAAAGACGCAGTGGAAAAAGTACGCCAGCTTTTGCCTGATGTGGTGATAATGGATATAGTCATGCCGGAGATGGATGGGCTAGAGGCAACCAAGCGGATATACAAGGAATATCCTCAAACCAGGGTTTTGATGCTATCACAGTACGATGATGAGGAGAACATACTTGCCGCTGAACAGTTAGGAGCCTATGGATTCATCCCTAAGAGGGCAGCTAGCTCCCAACTAATAAATGGCATAAAAACTATATATTATATGGGAGAGCATCTCCAAAGGCCTGCCACAGCTTCTG
>CAZQDF010000206.1:0-3390 GCA_964592065.1 uncultured Dehalococcoidales bacterium
ATTTGGTATCTGGTTTTGACCAGTCTGGCTATGGTGTTGGCGGCGGAGAAATGCAGGTCAATCCTATCGGGCTGATTTTCCACAAGCTCCCTGAGCTTTACTCTAAGAAGGGCAATTTCCTCATCAATCCCTTCAATTTGTGAGGCTTCTTCAAATTCCACCTTCTCTGCTTCATCCAGGGCAAGACGGTAAAATCCACGTGGGTTACTCCTTCCGCTGCTGCCTTTTGTTGTTCTTCTTGCCATAATGGTTGCGGTGCCCCAAGAAATTTGAAGAAATTTTGGGGTATTTTACCTGCGCTTTTATCAGTCCATAGACAAGGACATGTGCCGCCAGATTGTAATCCTGTTTCTCCAGGGCTGCTTTTAATAGTTTCATCGCCGGGATAATAGCACAGATGTTCTTGAGTGGCAACAAGGTTTTGTCGCCACTCTCATCTCTCCTCTACCTTCAAGGGAGAGGAATAAGGTGAGGGTGACAAGGGAATTTAATCGTAGTGTGGGATTTATTTCGCCTTAAAAGGCGTGTTTTAAGATAAAGGCGATAAGCCAGCCAAGGATACCACAGATAGGGAAAGTCAGAAGCCAGGCTAACACGATATTTCTGGCTATCCCCCATCGTACCGCGGAAAGACGTCTTGTGGCACCTACTCCCATAATTGCAGTGCTTATACAGTGTGTGGTGCTCACAGGAATACCGAAATGTGAGGCAATCTCGATAACGGTAGCCGCCGAGACATTGGCAGCGAATCCATGGACAGGTCGCAAAGTAGTCATCTTTAATCCCAGTGTAGCGATAACTCGCCGCCCGCCAATGGCAGTACCGAAGCTAATTGAGGCTGCTGAAACTATGATAGCCCAGAAAGGGATATGGAGCTCGCCGTATCCATAATAGGCCATCAAAGCCATGCAAATTAAGCCAATAGGCATCTGTCCATCGTTCTTGCCGTGACTATAAGCCAGGAAGGCTGCCGAGAGAATCTGCAACTTGCTGAAGATGCCTCGTACTTTTTCTGGCGTACTTCCTCGGAAAAGCCACATTATGGCTACCATAGCGAGGAAACCACCTGCAAGACCCAAAAGAGGTGCGATACCAACCGCAGAAACCACTTTCGTTAGAACCCCCCAGATGATGATTTTATTGCCGGCTGTGGCGATACCAGCCCCCACCAGCCCTGCCACCAATCCATGGGTCAAGCTTATGGGCATGCCAAAGTAGGTTGCTACGATAGCCCAGATGGTAATCGCTCCGCTCCCAGCGAGCACAATGCTCATAGTTAAGGCTTCGGGGCAGATAATTCCCTTGCCGATGGTCATAGCTACTGCAGTGCCGGTGGCTGCCCCCAGGAAATTAAAACAGGCTGCCATAATTATGGCAGCCTGAGGGGAAAGGGTGCGAGTACCGATTACAGTAGCAATGGCATTAGCGGCGTCGTTGAAACCATTCGCAATGCCAAAAGCAATGGCTACTGCAATTACCAGAATTAGCAGAGCAATGGATTCAGGCATGCTTCAATACAATACCCTCAAGGGCATTGGCTACATCCTCCCCCCGGTCGGTGGCGTCTTCCATATGCTGGTAAATTTCACGCCATTTGATTATTTCACAGGGCTCGGTGCAATCGGAAAATAGCTCGGCTAAGGCAGCATGATGCACGTCATCGGCCTCATTTTCCAGGCTGTTAATCTCCACACATTGCTCCAGAATCCGTTCGAACTGGTCACGGTGGCGTAAACGAGGCATTACCTCATTCAACTTATAGGCCACTTTAACCACGATTGATGCTAGCTGTAGAGCCCTTTCTGTGGGTTGGGCAATGCGATAAAGGAAGGCTGTTCTACCAGCAGCCTCGATGAAATCCATTACATCGTCCAGTGTATTAGCCAGGAGAGCGATATCCTCTCTATCAATGGGAGTGACAAAGGTACGGTGTACACGCTGTATTATCTCGTGGGTTATAACGTCACCTTTGCTCTCCAAATCCTTGAGTTGTTTTGCTTTCACTTCAACATCATTGTAATTGTCAAACAGGTCGGCTAGCTTTTCTGCCGCAACGACTAGGTTGCTGGTGTCTTGTTCAAACAGGTCATAAAACTTGCTGTCTCTGGGAATCATCAGAAACTTGGCCAAAATGCACCTCCAGCCCCTCGCCAGATAAAGGGTAGGGAGGGCGAGGGTCTCCTTTGTTTTGCCCCTCGCCAGATAAAGGGTAGGGAGGGCGAGGGTCTCCTTTGTTTTGCCCCTCGCCAGATAAAGGGTAGGGAGGGCGAGGGCAACCCATTATTTCTTACCTTGTTTCTTCTCGTAGGGAAAAGGAGCATCAATAGAATTAATCTATTTGAGGTGAACCTGGCAGGGAAAGTGGTATTATGGAGAGGAAAAGCCAAATCCTGCCTATTTCGTATAGTAGACAAGTCAAACTCCCCGCAGCAAAGTTTTACGGGATACATATTAGCCGTGCAATTGTAGCACATCCCTATATGGCCTACTAGGCATTTTATAGGGATGAGGCGATTTAACCCACTGAAATAAGTCGTTATCAATTGTCTCAATTCCTAACACTATAATAGCTTGACCAGGCTCATAATTCCACCTGTCACCAGAGGGATAGCTAAATTATCATTGGGCGGCAGCGAGAGCAATTCAACCAAGGTGGCACATATCACTCCAACCACAACCACCCACAAAGCAACCTGAGTAATGGCAGCCAGAATAGCACCAGCCACAAGGCAAGCCGCAAGGCAGGCACCACTGCCTTCCAGGCTCTTGCCCTTCGCTATCACTAGGACAAAATTAGAAACCTTGCTAAGCAATTTCAGCGAAAATCCTCCTAGGCTATCAAGTTTTTGCCCCGTTGAAAGGCTTCGTTTTCGGGTTCTTTGCCCCCGCCTCTCGCCCACTATACCAGCTATCGGGTCGCCCATAGCGACGAAAGTTAGGACTATCGCAGCAATGGGCTTGGGGCAAAAAATAAAAACGATACAGGCAGCGATAAGAAGCCAAGCGCTGGAAGTAAGTGTTGAAGCCTCTCTTTCCCGCAGCAATGCTCGAAAGCAAATTACAAAGCGACGGTTCACATGGGGGAATTTGAGCCTTATGCCTTCGAAAATGAGAAGGGCTATAGTAACTGAACAAAGTGCCGGGAGGAATATGTTTTGTGGTGCCAATAAGCCAGCAATAGGAAGGGATAAGCCTCCACCTATGTGCCACAGCCGCCTTGGTACTTCTTTCGTTTTTCGGGAACCCTTATTCCCCAAAATGGTAGAGTGTACTATGACATTAAATATAGGGAAGGTCTTGACCTTTTTGACAAGGTAGAGGCCAAATGAACGGCTGATTATTGCTCCCTGGAATTTATTTAAACCTTCTCACCTGGAAACGGTAGAGATT
>CAZQDF010000207.1:0-3385 GCA_964592065.1 uncultured Dehalococcoidales bacterium
TGCAAGCTGAGAGAGATGCTCTACGTAGTCATTCCCACACAATTTGACTAGGGAGTCTCTCCCATCTTGTTGTGCTTACTATGATATCTGCCTACCTACCTGGTTTTCTGCCAAGGCTGGCCACTCTAGCCTAGCAGTCAGCGCACATAGTTTCTGAGAACACCGATCTTGTCTAGTTCTGCCTCCGCTGTATCGCCGGGCTTAACGAAGGCATGTGGCACTATTCCTTCTGACCCCATTCCCCCTGTGGCAATAACATCTCCTGGGTAGAAAGTAATATCCTGGGTATGGTATTCAAGTATTCGGGCAACCGATAGCCGCATCTCCTTGGTATTGCCCTTAATCTGGGGAGCACCGTTTATCCTGAGTTCTCCAGCAATATTCTGGGGGTCAGGGATTTCGTCCTTCAGCACTATGTAGGGTCCTATGGGCTGGAAACTGTCTATGCTCTTAGACATCATTACGTAATAGAAACCCGGCAAGCCCTCTCTTCCTTCTCCTATACCTCTCGCAAAGATATCCCAACCCGTGACATCGTTTACTACGGTATACCCGAAAACGTAGTCAAGCGCATTGGCCTGTGAGATACGCTTTCCAGTCTTGCCAATGATGACGCCGAGTTCTAACTCCAAGCAAACTTCTTTTGCAGAAAGTGGCCACTCAATGATGTCTTCCGGACCAATGGTTGACTCTGATGTCACCATGAAACTAGCGACCGTACCCTCGTATGGGAAAACTAAGCCACCCATTTTTGCATAGGCTGGATAGTTATGGCCCATATTAAAGCACCTCCTCGGCTGGAGAGGCTTAAGCAGCTTTATCTCTTCCACTCCATAAGTTATCTTCGCTCCACTAGGCGCATACATGAGCCTTCCACCCTTGGCAGTTTTATCTAGGTAGGCATCAATATCTTGCAGGTCTGCCTGCCCTTCCTCCTCCCTCTGGATTAGGGCCAACATGGAGGTGGGCATTCTAACATCGGCAGCCTCCAGGGCACTTTGGGGGAGTACACCCTTCTCCTCCACAAGATACTTCTCAAAGGCTGCAGTCAGGTCGGCAAGTCTATCTCCCATTTTGAGGCCAATGTGTGTTTCTCCATCATGGTTTCTAAAATTAGCTAGCTTCATCTTTGTTATACTCTCCTTTCGTTTTTACTATGTAAAACCTTTTGGGCAGACGCTAAAATTTGAAGGCGGGCGGCTTAGCAATGGGCTGGCTACTGGCCATATTCCTTAAAGATTTGTATTCCAGCGCTAACCTTATTACTAGGCATAGCTCAATTAGTTACCTTGTTGCGTGTATCCTTTACACAGTTCCGTGATACGTTCTTGCTGAAAATCTGGGATTGTATGTTAGCTGGAGGGGATTGTAACTGCGGGGATAGTATATATTCTGCATAGATTCCTCCAGATTAGCAGCGAGTCTCTCCAGTTCTGTAAGAGGGCAACCTAGTATCATCTCCTCTTCGGTAGCAAATCCGTGCCATCGGTCGCCTTGGTCTGCGATAGCTAACCTTGTCTTACCGGTAAGGTAAGGGACTGTTAAGACCTCATTACAACTGGCGCCATGCCCATTCGTGCTTAATTCCAGCTTATCGCCACCATCCCAAGCACTAGCATAAGCAAAGCTTTCCATGTGATATGGAAGCGCCCATACTTGCACAACATCCGGTGCAACGGATATCATCTCAAGGGGTGCTACTCCCATCGCCTCAAATCTACCTTTCTCGATTACCATTCTATCTCTAACTTGCTTTAGTCCAGCTTCAGGAGTCTTCCCCCATTTACCAGCAGAATCATCGAGACGTTCAGGAAGGATACACATGCCCAATGAGAAACAACCCACAGGGCAAGCAGTTAATTCCTCTTTCACTGCAGCTACAGCTTTCTCGGAATATCGTGCTACCCCGATAACTTGGCAAACACTGCACTCCTCGTTTATCATCTCAAAGTCTTTAGGTATGTCTGCTCTTCTTTCAAATAACTTAATGCCCAGTGGCAAAGTCCTTAACCTTAGAAGTCTCATTAGTTTTTGGCTCAACTCAGAATATTTTGCCATTGTTCGCCCCTTTCTGTAGGATCTTAATGTACTTACAGCACTTATTGCTTCTCACCCAATATAATTACCAAACCATCACTCCTCCTTTACAATCCCATACTGCCAGTCAAACTGATAGTGCTCAGTCTTTGCTACAGAACAAAAGTCACATTACAGGGGCAGTAGAGTAAAACTCCATGACTTCCCAATAGCGAGGGAACATCTCCATCTTGGTTGGCTTGCCTGAAGCTACAGCTACAATCTCCTTCAGCAATCTCTCACCCACTTCAGAGATAGACGCTTTACCTTCAATTATAGTGCCTGCATAGACATCGAAGTACTCTTTCTCCTTAGCGTTTTTAGGGTTGCTCAGTATCTTTAACACTGGCAGTATGGGTAACCCGCCAAAACTAGAAGCAGGAGCACCATGGAATCGGGCAGGCAGACCGCCACCGATGCCAAAAGTCAGCATCTGTGCTCCAGTCGCCGCCAGCCCTAGGAACATCTGGGGGGTATTCGCTGAGCCATCCATGAAGTAAAGTCCTTTTCCATCTAATTTCTCAGCCCATTCCAGGACACCCCGCAACGGTGTGGTACCACTTTTGATAATAGCACCCAGGGATTTCTCCTCTAGTGTGGACAAGCCCCCTTGTATATTCCCTGGCGTTGGCTCCGACCCTCGAATATCCACGCCAGCATCCTTAACCCTCTTCTCCATTCTAGACACCACCTCATAGATGCGCTGAGCTGTCTTTTCATCAGCAGCCCGCTTAGCCATGATATGTTCAGCTCCAATGAGCTCCGCCGTCTCGGAGAAAACAGCACTGCCTCCCTGGGCTATAATGGTATCTGCTACCCATCCATTAGCAGGGTTGCATGCCAAACCTGAGGTAGTATCCGAGCCACCACATTTTATCGCTAGATGTAGATGGCCGAGGTCAAAAGGTTGTCTTTTCAAAAGGGAAGCATCGGCCACCATCGCTTTAGCAAATCTAATCCCTTTATCCAAGACCGTCTCATAATCACCCTCTTTGTCTATCGTCAGTGCCTCAACAGGCTTCTTAGACTTGGCAATGCCCTCAGCAATATCCTCAGTGGTCACGCCTTCACAGCCAATACCTACTACTATGGCAGCAGCTACATTGGGGTTTGTCCCCAGTCCTGTCAGGCCTCGAAATGCGCGGTCCCTGTCAGGTTTGAGATAAATACAGCCGTGATTGTGTAGCAGAGCTACTACGTCATCTCTACCAAGGTCGTCAGCAATTCTGGCTGCCAACGCATTGGCACACCTTCCAGCAGGGATGACCGCTAAATAATTACGCGCACCCACACTGCCATCCGGCCTCTC
>CAZQDF010000208.1:0-3376 GCA_964592065.1 uncultured Dehalococcoidales bacterium
ATTACGACACTGCTTGCTTTTGCCCATCCATTGGACAATCTGAATAAAGCGAGGAAGTGGACGAGGAACGAAGCAATTTTGTCTGGTCTGATGGTTCGGCTCACAAAGCTGCAACTTGGAATTATAGATGTAACTGAGAAGCAGAGGATGGAAATAGCGCATATCCTATTTCGCTGTCTCGCAGAAACTGTGATTAATCTTAGATATCTCTTGATAAAAGGTAAGAAGTCGGAAAACATATATGAAGAATACATCCAATACTCATTGGAAAAAGAGCAACGACTGTTGGATGTGATTGACAGCAATGTTCAATCAAGAGGGGAGGAGTTGCCGATACAAAAACAAATGCGAAAATCCATACTCCAGTCATTTGAGGACTCTGGTTTACTCCCAAGCGATACTAAGAGAACCAAGCGAAAGGGATGGAGTGGAACCGTGTCTGATAGGGCTAAGGCAATGGGTATGGAAGATGCTTATTTGGGCATTTTTGGTCTTCCCAGCCACGTACTACATGGTAATTGGCAAGACCTGCTAATGTACCACATAGACCGCGATGGTGAGGGATTCTCACCACGTGGCGGGTGGGCTGCTCTACAGCCAGAAATAATACTCATAGCTGCTTTGCTGAGTTGCAACGCATGTGAGGAATATTTAGATATGGTATTGCCTCAGAGTGACGACCGTGACTCGATTTCTGGAATGATTAAAGATTTGCTAGTTCGCGTACATGTCGTTATTGAGATGGCGCAGCAGTTCTCAGAAACACACTAGGCCTTTTCGGAGATTGCACATTCTGACGTCTTGTGCACATTTTGAAAATTCCCTAGTAGCTGAATGCCGCAGTAGCAGAACATGTGCCTGTGCAGAATGTAATCGCAAGTTTGGAGAGGGAGGTGGTGCTAGTGGAGAGATGAAGATAAAGGGGGGATATGCTTGATGGCTACCGTGGCTGATGCTCTAATATGACAGGACACAAGTTCTGCAAAATGTGATGGAATATTGGGATATGCAGAATCCATTCTGTATAATACTTGCTAGACTTTCTTCTACATAGAGGGATGTCTAAAATAAGCTGGGTATGCCTCAAAGTGGCAGGATATATGTATTGCAGGTGCAATCAGGTTAGCTGCTATTTTCGGAAAGGGGGAAGGCTTGTTTGACTATCGATCCTGATTTTCGGAAGAAAAGGGAAAAAGCTGGTAAAGAGGAAGGCATAGCCATCTGGGGCCCCGTGAACCCACCTAAGAAGCTCGGCATACGGGGAACTGCTGTAGGGGTTGACTGGGATATTTGTAGTGGTTGCGGTATATGCCTTGATGTTTGCCCGATGCATGTGTACGAGTGGAGAGAAACCCCCGGCCATCCAACCTCGGAGAAAAAGGCTTTCCCCGCCAGAGAAAGAGATTGCGTACAATGCTTAAAGTGTGAAACTCAATGCCCAGACCAGGCAATAAATGCTACCTTTCTGGGGCCACAGTCTTTTTGGGCCCAGACGATGGCATACTTAATTCTTCTGCAAATCATAGGGGGCATAATTTATGGAGCTGTATTTGGGCCCTACTGGGGTCTTGAAATTCTACAGTATCTTGGGTGGGTGGTCTTGGTTGTTGGCTTGCCCTTCTTCTTGGCTCCTTTCCTATACTTTCAAAAAAGGGGCAAACCGCAGGAAGGGAAAACCCTTATGCTTACTACCGTTATCGTTGACAGTGGGACTTACGGTATTGTACGACATCCGCAAATGCTAGGCTCCATATTTTTAATGCTTGCTTCTATTCTAATTTCCCAGCATTGGGCAGCTATAATTATTGGTATCCCGATATCAGCGTGGGTTTATGCAGAGCTGCTAAAGGAAGAAAAGGGCCTCATCGTGAAGTTTGGCGATGATTATAAAAGCTATATGCAAAAGGTGCCAAGGATGAATCTCCTGCTAGGTATCGTACGACTACTACGACGGAGAAAGAAAGGATAAGAACTGCTAATAGGACAGTTTGCAACTCGCTTTGTAGAGACTGAACAGATGTTAGACACAAATCCCGTAGCAACTGCACGCCGCAGTAGCAAAATAAGTGCCCGTACGGAATGTAATCACAACTTTAGAGAGGGAAGCATTTCTGGCAGGGAGATAATGAGGGACTCCTACATATGTAGAAATTTTTCTGTATAATTAGTAGTTAGGTCTCCAAGACATATATCGGAACCTAGTGAGCAAATGTCATACGATTTCACTTATACCCCACCTAACGAAGCCCAATACTTCAAGGCGATTTTGCTCACGTTGAAGAAGAAGGGCTATACCAAGCTGTCCGATCTTCTGAAGAACGCACGGTGCTCAATATACGTGAGCAGTTCGTTTTCTCGAAGACGATGGAATGCGACGTACACAACCATCACCTTTCAACTGCCAATGGACAATTATGAAAAGCTCGACCTTGAAGATGAAGGCAGCTTCGACAGGGAAGCACTCATCAGTATCTGCAACGACATAATGCCCCCAGAAGCTGGGCTGGATGTGATGCACGTAGAATTCTCTCCGCTCCTAGAAACGGTCGGCGAAACTAAGACATTGGAAGATGACTTGCAGGAAATTGCGAAGGCCCTACAAGACAGTGCTACCGATTTTGCCCTGCCCAGTAACATTATGGACAAGGGGCAGCAAATGGCTGAGGTGTATCTATACCTATATGCAGTAGAGAACTACCTGCGGTTGTTCATTGAGAAAGTTTCCATTCAAACGCACGGGAGCGAGTACTTCAACAGACTCAATATACCAAACAGCATTGACAATGCTATTAATGCGCGCAAGAAACAAGAAGTCAAGAACCAGTGGATGAGCATTCGAGGAAACTCCGAGTTGTTTTATCTTGATTTCAAGGACTTGGGTATTCTTATCCAGAACAATTGGGACCTTTTCAAAGCGTACTTCCCTGACCAATCGTGGATCACCTCCAAGATCGATGAACTTGGGGGTTGCCGCAACCTGGTTGCTCACAACAGCTTCATCGGCGACCACGAAAGAGACGTCATTCGAGTCAATTTCAGAAGCATCGTAAAACAACTCAATCCGTTCATGAAATAGCATGACGAAGGGAAACCTAACAACTTGTTGCAGCCGATGCTCCTTCGCTGGCGTTGTGGAGCATGGTTGAGCCTGGTCGTTAGGCTGCATTGTTAGGGGTAAATATCAGGGAGGCACTCAGGTAAGCCAAAATACCGTAGTAGCTGAATGCCACAGTAGCAAAACAAGTGCCCGTGCAGAATGTAAACGCAACTTTGGAAAGAAACAGTGGCTATGTGCCTATTGCTACAGCAACGGCATATTGCTTAGCATGGGAAAGGCTGACATGGGAATGTTTTAAGAACTAAAGAGGATTTAGAG
>CAZQDF010000209.1:0-2224 GCA_964592065.1 uncultured Dehalococcoidales bacterium
AGCCAAGAGTTGCAGCCACCGCCATTGTTATGCTATCTTCATCATGCCTGGCGATTGCCTTTTCTCCTCCCATATTTCCTGTTCCCCAAGCTCGAGAAATTTCATCTCGACTCAACCGATAAGCGGGAATATGGATACCATACGATGTAATACCAACCATAATTAACCTCCTTGTTACTAAACTATCACCAGCCTAACTAAATGACCCTATAGCTAATTTTTTCTTTTCGGCATTGAATCCTTTTATGGTCCCGAAATGTAGACTATTGATTTGGCTCAAGACCAAGAAGCCGCTACATGTAAGATCCACACCTTGATCAACTGGGTTTTTTGTTTTGGCTTACATTATTTTAATCCGCCGTAGGATATTATCGATTGCTTTCTTTACCCGCCCTTCAATATGTGATAGCACTTTCTCAGTTAGCCACCAATGGTCACAGTCATGCATACAAAAATCTGACGGTGGCATCAATTCTGGTGGTTCTTTTGCGACTTCAAATATTACTGAATCATCAAAGCCGGGAAGGGTAATTACCTTTTCCTCAGGGTAAGGAAACGCAGCCAGAATTGCCTCCTTGTGGTTATTAGTCATAGCAATGATTAAATTTGCCGTGTTAGCCATCTTCGAATCGAGCAATCTGGACTTATGCTCGGAAACATCTATCCCCCTTCGTGCCATATGGAAAATAAGGCAGGGATAGGGACGGTATCCCCATAATGGTTCAGGAATGTCGATTCCCTCATTCCTCAACTCTTTTATTTTTTCCTCTGGGAGAATGCCGGCGGATGAGACCTCAATCTGTTGGCTCAGCACCTCATCTTTCTCTGTAAGCATATTCTTAAAGAGGTATTGTGCCATGGGGCTGCGATAGCGATTTACAGTGCAAACAAAGAATATTTTTTTTGTCATATGCTAGGCCTTTTCAACGGACAGGCTCTCTATCAGCGGTACCTTTAACCCCCAACTCCTGGATGATATTTGGAAACGCTCGAACCAAATTGTCCTCCACGGCGAGGAGCGTCTGGGAAACGAATTCAGGGTCTTCCTCAACAAAATGCCAGTAGTTGTCATTTAATGGCAGGGCATTAAAATCTTCGAAAAAAAGAGTCTCGTCACATTCAGAAATCTCTCTCAGAGTGAAGGTCTTATTTCGAGCTTTGGAAAAGAGGTCTGTCAGTTCTTCTTTTATTTCAGTTAGCACTGTAATAATGAGATCAGCATCCTCTACCATTTTCGGATTTACCTCCTTTGACCTCCATTCGATGGGGACGTCAATGCCCCCCTCAAGCAATGCTATTCGAACTTCTCTCGACATCGGCCTGCCATAAAATGGTTCGGGAAAGCTAATCTGCGCCTTGGCTAACTGGTCTTTCAATTTCTGGACAATGAATCCAGCCGACAAAACTTTTAACCTCTTGCCAAGCTCATCACACTTTTCAGACAGCATTTTCGCAAAAAGGAACTCCATAAAAGGGCTTCGGACAGTGTTACCAATACAAACAAAGAGCACGCAAGACAACATATTATGAAGTCCTCCTCTCCTGGGTAATCCCCGCTATAGCGTCATTTCATCAAGTAATCTAATAACGGAGTCGGCAAAAGCCTTATCATTAATGTGTGCATCCAGTTCAACCACTTGGACCTCCGGTTCAATTTTTCTTTTGAGAGCATTACGAAACGCCTTCAGTCCCCTGGGGTCATAAAAAATGCTCCCTGGCCTATCAAGCTCACCAACACCTCCTAAGGGTATAATCACCGCTGCTGGTCCTTCTGCCCTATTTAACTTTTCAGCTATCATTTCACCCATTCTCGCTTTTTCTTGTGCCGTAGTATGGAGAGACCTTACATGAACACCGTGTAAGCGTGTATGACGCTTCCTATGGCGGGCAGGCACTGGTTGATTTGCCGGCACCTCAAAATGATTTATGGATCCTGGCGCTACTATCTGGGGAATTCCCTGCTTTCCTGCCGCCTCCAATCTTTGCTTTACAGTATATGGCCCTCCGCACACCTCGCTGGCAATTTCCGAAAGTGCTAAGTCTAAGGCAACATGAATCAGTCCCTGTGCGATGGCCCGCTCAAAGGACCTGCCATCATTGAAGCCGTGGAAAACAGTTATTTCATAGCCTCTTTGTTCTATCGGCCCCACCAGAAAAGGCAGATACCTGGACTCTGACACCCCCATAGAGGTTATCCCTACCACTCTCCTTTTTTGATCGGCAT
>CAZQDF010000209.1:2234-3310 GCA_964592065.1 uncultured Dehalococcoidales bacterium
GTCTTTATTGCTATAAGCCTCAGCCATACCTATCATTGCTGCCGCAGCACGCTTGAGCACATCCTTGGACAGTCTGCTAATCCCCCACAAACCACCTGGCCAGCCAATCATCGCTAAGTCCCCAATTTCATTGGATTGCTTTGCGATGAAGTCTGAAAAGGTAGCTGTTGAGATTATCAGCTTGGGAATGCCCAAAGGCAAAGCCTTCATCGCTTCCAGGGCAACTATGGTCCCCAGCGAGGAGCCCCCCACAGCCATTACCCCATTAAGCTCGCCACCCATGTAAAGATCTTCAACAATCTTACTAACCCCCTGAGCCATCTTCTCCATTGCTGTTGTCTCATTATCAGAGTTTACAATCTTCTCCAATGCTGTCCCGCTGGCCTGTGCCACTTCCTGAGAAGAGACGTCAGGTCTGAGAAGCCTTGTCTCTGGAGAGGGTGTTCCAGTACCTGCATCTATAACAATCGTTCTATGCCCTCGCTGATTAATTAGTTCTTTCAGGTAACTAACTGCCTCTTCTTTAGTATCTAACGTGCCAATAATTGCTATTGCCTTAGACATTTCTCCTCCTTTTGATTCTTTCCCTCTCTCGGCTTACCACCACCAAAAAGATTTTCCCCTGAAGATTACAAAACCACCCCCTTGAATCCCACATCAACTCTTGAGAGAAAAGCATATAATTTGGCTTAAATCCTCCGGCCTAACAAATGCCCCCATAGCACCAACTTTATTGTAAAGTGCTGAACATAATAATCACCGCTTCACATTACTGTGAATGAACTCTACAATTTCATCAATCGAGCTCCCCGGGGGGAAGATCCCCGCCACACCCATCTCTTTAAGTCGAGGCACTGCTGAAGCCGGGATTATTCCCCCTGCAACAATCAAAATATCTTCCATTCTGCCTTCCCGAAGCATCTCGGTCAATCTTGACAAATCATACATCAATCCTGGACTGAACGCCTGAAGCCCAATCACATCAACATCTTCTTGAAGAGCTATCGCAGCCATCTCATCGATAATACGATACCTGCAGAAGACCACCTCCATCCCACCGTCTCTGAGAGCCTGAG
>CAZQDF010000210.1:0-3304 GCA_964592065.1 uncultured Dehalococcoidales bacterium
CATTGGAGCAATGGGATATGGTGGCACAGTTACCGCTTTAGCGGTTCATGCTGAGTCCTTCCCATGCCATATTGCCAGCATGCCGGTGGCAGTTAACATGCAATGCTGGTGCGCCCGCCATGAAGAAGCGATTTTATAAACGGAGACCCTCATACTTCCCACATTTTATCTGGAGAGGGACTGGAGGTGAAAATGGCTGAAGACAAAGTCAAGATGCTGGATATTTACATAATGGGCAAGCATTACCAAGTTCCCGAGGGGCTTACCATCCAGGCAGCATTAGAATATTGTGGTTACAACCTTGTCCGAAGCGTCGGGTGTCGTTCCGGGTTTTGTGGTGCCTGTGCTACGGTATACTGCTTTAAGAATGACCCTCAATTAAGCTATGCTCTTGCCTGTCAAAAAGCTATCGAGCAAGATATGTACTTAACACAGATACCTTTCTTCCCTACTACCGAGGCTCTTTATAATACTGAGGATTTAAAGCCGGAAGAGGGTGAAAATAAGTTAGTGAAGCTTTACCCTATTATTCTTACCTGCTTTGGTTGCAATAATTGTACTAAAAGCTGCCCCCAAGACCTGGAAGTGATGGAGTTTATGTCAGCCGCCATAAGAGGCGACTATGAGAAAGTCCACGAAAAATCTTTCGATTGTGTAATGTGTGGCTTATGTGCTGCCAGGTGTCCCCAAGGGCTACAGCCATATAACATAGCTTTGGCGGCTCGAAGGTTGAGGGGTGCTTATCTTGTTCCTAAGTCTCAGCACAATCTGGATAGAGTAAAAGAGATAGAGGAAGGGAAATTTGATGCTGAGTTAGAGAAACTAAAGAAGATGTCAGCGGATGAGTTGCGTGAGTTGTATGCCAAGCGTGAAATAGAGCCTGCCATATAAAAACTATATTGTAGTGTGAGGTTTTATCCTCATGCCACAAGGGAGGTAGTCAATATGCCATATCCTGCTTCCATGGAAGATAGCAAAAGAAAAGTGGAGGAGACTAGGTCAAAGCGATTAGAGACGGGGCCACCGGATCGGATTCCTGCGAGCGAAAGGACTGCTTTGATATCAAAATTCCACCCCGATTTCATAAAGGAACAGTTCCGTGAGTTAAGAATAGGGCCGAATAAAGGTGAACGTGCACCTCTGGAGATAACTGATTTGCTGGAAGGGAATAGCCGTATTGATCCTAACAGGATTGACCTAGATAAGATTGACCATGATGTAGATGTTTTAGTAATTGGCTGTGGTGGAGCTGGTGGAGCAGCATCTCTTTTGGCCGAGGAGAATGGCGCTAGTGTTCTAATATCATCAAAGCTACGCTTGGGAGATGCCAACACTATAGGAGCCCAAGCGGGAACGCAGGCGTGTGATAGACCCAATGACTCGCCTGCCATTCATTACTTGGATGTAATGGGTGGAGGTCACTATGTTAATGTGCCTGAACTCGCGGAGGCCTTAGCGAAAGATTCCCCTGATGTGATTAGGTGGCTAGAGTCATTAGGTGTTAATTGGGACAAGGAGCCCGATAACTCATATCATGAGCTGTCGGGAGGTGGTGCCTCTCGGAGGAGACTACATTCGTGTAAGGACTATACCGGACTCGAGGAGATGAGGGTTATACGCGATGAGATAACGCAGAGAAATTTGCATGGAAGGAAGATAGATTGGTTGGAATTTGAGCCGGCGATAGAGTTGATAATGGATGATAAAGGACAGGTGGCTGGAGCAATATTAATGAATCTGGAAACCAAGCAAATGACCATAGTGCGAGCTAAAGCGGTGGTCATAGCGACTGGAGGTATGGGTCGTACGCATATCCAAGGTTTTCCTACAACTAATCATTATGGTGCCACTGCTGATGGACTGGTGCTAGCTTATCGGGTAGGCTGCCCATTTGTCCATATGGATACCATGCAATATCATCCCACGGGTGCAGCCTTTCCTCCACAAATTTTGGGATTCTTGGTCACAGAAAAAGTAAGAACCCTGGGCGCTGAGATAGTCAATTGTGATGGAGAGCAATTCGTTCATCCCCTGGAGGCAAGAGATACGGAAGCCTCAGCCGAAATTCGAGAGTGCAAAGAACGTGGCAAAGGGGTACCAACGCCAACAGGAGAAGTCGGCCTTTGGTTAGATTCGCCGATGATTGATATTAAGCGTGGTGAAGGAACTATCAGGAGAGAATTGCCGGCCATGGTTCGGCAATTCGACCGTTTCAATATTGATATAACTAAGGAACCAATGCTAGTTTACCCTACCCTTCACTACCAAAACGGAGGAGTTGTAATCAAGACTGATGCCTCCACTCCCGTGCCAGGATTATTTGCTGCGGGTGAAGTTGAAGGCGGAGTACATGGCAGGAATAGGCTTATTGGTAACTCTACTCTGGACTTGTTTGTCTTTGGAAGAAGGGCAGGAAGAGCAGCCGCCCGATGGGCTAAGGAAGTAAAGTTGGGCAAACTTACTTTAGACCATGTGCGCAAATGGCAGCAAGAAATCAAGGGAGCGGGCCTGGAAAATACGCCTGTTTCTCCCATGCTCTTACCTAATTATGCCAATCAGCAACGGCCTGTGCCTGGCTTCCAGCCGCTTGGCCAGGTAAGTCCTTATACGCCCTTTGGTGATAGGGCTGTACGCTGGATTTAACAAGGAGGATAGCTATGCCACTGCATGAGCAAACGGATGTTAAGGAAGTTGAGACCATCTTAAATGAAATCTTGAACATTAATAGCCCACCCGTAGCTCGGTGTAGGCTCCTTTCCAGCGGCTTTAGTCCTGGCCATGCTTTAAACATAGCTGAGGATATTGCGGGACATAAGGAATGCCTAGCGTGTGGATGCTGCATAGATGCTTGTCCCTTCTTGTTTCGTGAGCCCTCTCGGCGTGAAAAGACAGAGCAAAGGACATCCATGGCACTGGAAACTATAGTAGGTGAGGACTGCGACCAATGTGATGCCTGTGTTTTAGCTTGTCCCCAAGTGGATACCACCATTAAAAACTATGTGGTCAATCGTCGTATGATAGAAGTGATGTCCCGGCTGGAGCAACGAATAGGGGATGAAGATGAGCCTGATTTAGATTTATTTGTAGAGGAAGCTATAACCTAAAGAAATAAAAATACAAAGTGCAAAATGGCAGAGAAAAATTGAAAAATGAAGTATTTTTGCATTTTGAATTGTAATTTTGATTTTTTATATTTGATTTTTGATATTGTTTAGGATTTGGTGCTTAGGATTTAGTATTTATCTAGGAGGGTTATGATGGATTTTGAGTTACCCGATGAGTTAAAAATGATTCAAAGCACCGT
>CAZQDF010000211.1:0-3258 GCA_964592065.1 uncultured Dehalococcoidales bacterium
TGGACTATTGTCTCTCTGTCTGAGGCGAAAATGCTTTCTTCATACCACCAGCGTAAGGCATGTTCTTCAATCTCAGCAATCTTTAGATAGCCTATAGGTCCGATATTTAAAGAACGCAGCAATGAATTGAGGTAAAATCTGGGCAGTTCAGGAGAAAGAGGTATATCCGTTTTCGAAGCTTCATGGAGCCTGACAAAAAACCTGGCTAGATGGCTCAAGGTTTGAAACAGCTCATCGTGCTGTTGCTCAAAAATGGCTTTGGCGATGTAGTAATCAAGTGTCCGACCAGGCGCCATCTCCGTCACCAGCAGAGCGGAAAGCTCCTTACTTTCGCCCAATGGCGCAACTACATGGTCAGCGTCTCCATCCATTCCTAACTGCTCTCGAAGCAGCTTGAGATTCAAGTACTCCCTGTCCGCTTCCTGCCAGGCATCTTCAAGGGGAACGACTCCCCATTTGAAGAGTTTGCCTACCACCATTATGTTCTTCTTCTTTTCAAAGAAGAGACAGACGGGTTTTTGCGCACCCAGACTTGTCATTTCTATCTCTCCATAGGGAGGCGGAGCCAGTTGAGGAAATATTTCTTCTCTTAAGTAATCGCAAATAGCTTCTTCAACATACATTGTTATCCTCCCATCCGCGCAACAGTTATCTTTGTTGCCTCGACCTTGCTGTAATCAAGCATATAAATTGATTCCTTGAAGTTGTGCCTGATACTCGAGATTATATAAGAGTCTTCGAACCACTTCCTGCCAGGTCCATTGTTCGGCTGTCTGTCTTGCCGAAATCCTTATCTTTTCTCTCTTCTCCGGATGCATACGGAGGTGACTCGTGTAAAACTGTATCTCCTCCGCGGTGTAATTGTTTAAGACGATGGCATTGCCCATATGCTCGGCGTACCCCTCGGCACTGCGGCTGGTGAATACTACTGCCCCTGCCGCTATGGCTTCCATGCCTGCCAACCCAAACGGGTCATGGCCACTGCTGGCTAAGACAACATCACTGGCTTGGTAGAGAACCCTCAAGAAGGAAGGCGGTATGGGAAACAGAAGGTTAAGAATGTCGGCTGTGGCACCTCTAGAGAGAGCCTCGAAATAAGGTGTGAAATCCTGTTCATACGCAGCGTGGAGGTAATGCTCTTGGGGGTTTCCGTCTAGGCGGATGTCCTTCATCACCAGCCCAAGTGACTTTACCTGATGGGTAATCTTTTGCCTGTCTGATTCCATTGTCAGATGTGCCAGAAGCTTGGAACCCTCCCCCAAACTATTCAAATTATGAACGGCACGAACTGCCGTTTTCCATCCCTTATCTTCATGCCGTCTGGCCACCTTAGTAAATATCGTCTCGGTTCCCAATGTCTCTCTTATCTGTGAGACATCGGCTTTATTTACCTCTTCAAGAAGGGCTTCGGGTATTCCGTTGGGAATGACTACAGGGTTTATGCTCCTCTGGAGCATAATTTGTTTCATGTATTCGCTAACCACAGTGATTGTCGTAGCTCTAGATAGGTATTCCCAGTCTATTTGTTCAAACCCATATATCTCGTTGGCGTTCCAGAACATCACGGCTTTGTCGCGGAGGTGGTACACATGCAAGAGGTCATGTATACAACACATAGCTTCGGCGGTCTGCCATTCCTCTCCCAATATTACTACGAGCTTCCCCTGGGAGATTGCCGGTCCGGCAATCTCCTGCACAACAAAAAGAGGGGCGGAGCTAGAGTAATCTTCAAGTTTCCATGGCTCTCCATCGTAGACTCCACCCCGATGGCCCTCACTTATCCACTGACACCAACGATGGAGAACAAGCCTCCCATCTTGGCGAAATTCTATCCCGTCCATTCCGGGGTCTCCGATGAAAATGTGGTGTACCGTGAAGCCAGTATCAGCCAGCGTGTTCGTCAGACAGGTTATCCTGTCGCTAAGTCCCCCGGCTGTGGCATAATCATCAGGCCCTTCAAAACAAAGAACGATAAATACGGTATTTTGGGGAGAAACACCCATAAGCTTACCCCATTTGGTATTGCCGGATAATTAATCTAAGACCGTCTTACTTTTTCAGGGATATAGACATTCCTCGCTTCGTCTCGGTAAACACCAATTTATCTTCTCTGGCTAACCACCCAATTCCCATATAGGCTACTGTTTGTGGTTGTTTTACCCTTCGTACTATTGCAGAGAGACTCAAGCTTTCCTCCTCCTTGAGTATTCTCCACATCTCCCCCGCTGTTTCACCTATAGTATGAAACATGTTAGACCTCCTCCGGCTAGATGTTAAATCTCTGTTGCCATTTTTAGTATGGAACAAACTAACTGTCACGGATTCATTAATAACAATGCCAAGCCCACGCCAAGCATGGTTGCGGCTCCAATTGCTGCCACAATGATAACTGCCGATTCCCACTGGGTGAGTAAGCTGCTCGCAATACTCCTTATTTTTTCCAGGGCGTCGTTAGCAAGTCTTAAGGCTTCCTCCGTCTTAGCCGAAAGACTATCCACCTCGGCAACTGTTTTTTGGTGAGCTTTCTCTATCTTTTTTGACAACTCATCGACTTTTGTAACAGCTTCAGCAGCGAGGGTTCTAGCCCCATTGGCAGCTTCTTCAGCACGTTCAGATGTCTTTTGTGATGTTTTCCCGGCTGTTTCGGCAGCTTGTCTGGCTTCTGCCGATGACCTCGCCGCCGCATCCGCCGCTTCTTTTGCCTTTCTGGCCAGTTCTTCCGCCTGGTTTACCAGTTTATGCAGGGTTTGGACTGCTGTATCAATAGCTTCATCACCAGCTATATCGGCAGCCGCGGCCTTTTTACGAGTCCTCTCGGCTATCTCGGAGCCGGTAGCTGCCGCCTCTTTAGTCCTTTTACCTGCGGCACTAACCCTCTCAGCAAGTATTCCTGATACTTTAGCGGCTTCCTCAATAGCTTCATCCCCAGCCATAGCTGCCGACTCAGCTTTTCTATCAGTCTCATCCGCGATACGGAAAGCAGATGCGGCTGCCCTTTTGGCTTTAGTACCCGCCTCATCAGCCTTTTCGGCCATCTCTGAGGTCGGACTTTTCATTATCGCCTCTTGTGCTTCTTTAGCCACTATCGTGCTTTTATCAGCTTCGTTTCCAGCATCACTGGCTTCTTTAATAGCATCATCGACTGCCTTTTGAGCTAACTTGGCTATCCTCTCAGCTCTGATGGCATCTGCTTCAGTTACTGCCGCAACACCAGTACCTGCTTCCTTTGCCTGTTGCACCGCTTCTTCGGCTACTTTT
>CAZQDF010000212.1:0-3252 GCA_964592065.1 uncultured Dehalococcoidales bacterium
GAAATAGAGAGCAGGATTGCTGGAGCCATTGACTAAAACTATATAGTATGTTGTCTGTATGATTCGTGACATATCGCCTTTCACTCTTCTATGCCACTTTGCTGCTATAAATGTAGGGGCGAATCTTTGGGTTTGTCCATCGAGGCTAAAGCCTCGATGCTACGAATGAGGCTTCGGTATTGCGAATACAGAAGGATTGGCAGATTTCTCTTCAGTGCTATATACATATAAGGTGTCACCCCTCTATCTGAACGAGATCAGGATGGGGGTGGGAAGGCTGAGGTTATCCGGCGAAATTAGCGATAACTGCTTGCCCTAGGGAGATACCGCCATCGTTGCAGGGCGATTGTTGGTGGGTAAATACCGTAAAGCCACCCTTCTCCAGTGAAGTGACCGTTTTTCTCAACAATAATCGGTTCTGGAATACCCCCCCGCTTAAGGCTATTTGGTTAATACCAGTTTCATCGGCTATAAGGCGGCATACCTCACTGACCATCAGAGCCACAGTGTTGTGAAACCTAACTGATATTCTTCCTGAAGAAGAAATACCTTGCTTTAAGTCTTCAATTATAGCAGAGAGCAAAGTACCTAGCTGCACAATTTTTATTCCTTTATCCTCTATTATGCTGTACGGGTAGCTTTCCTTATTATTAATTCCTCCGCCATGCTCAGGACAAGCCTTATAGGCATCCATTTCCAGTTCCACAGCCGCTTGCCCTTCATAATCCACCTCGCTCCTTATTCCTATCAGCGCTGATATGGCGTCGAACAGGCGCCCCATGCTTGAAGTAAGTGGCGAGTTTATTTTCCTTTCTATTTGACGCTTGATGACTTCTATCTCAACCTCACCGACTTGTCGCATAAAGGCTAACCCTTGATTTAAAGCACTTTCGCCTAATAGGCTAAGGATATAGCCAATGGCGATGCGGTAGGGTCTTTTTATGGCTGCGTCTCCCCCGGGTAAAGGGAGGTACTCCAGGTGGCTTACTCTATTAAAGCTTTGATAATCCGCCACCATAAATTCTCCTCCCCAAATGTGCCCATCATCACCCATTCCAGTGCCATCAAGGGCGACTCCGATGACGGGGGACTGTAATCCATTGTCCACCATGCAACTGACAATATGAGCATGGTGATGTTGCACAGGGATGAGTTTCAGGCCTGATTCACCTAGCTGCTGAGCATATTTAGTGGCAAGATAGTCGGGGTGAAGGTCATGAGCAATAATCTCAGGCTCAATGCGAAATAATTTTTTGTACAGTGAGATAGTGTTGCCAAAATGCTCCAGGGTTTCTACATTCTCCATATCGCCGATATGCTGTGATAAGAAAGCATGGTTGTCCTTGGTCAAGCAAAAGGTGTTTTTCATCTCAGCGCCGCAACCGAGCACTTGTTTGGCTCTAAATGTAAGAGGAATGGGGGAGGGAGCGTAACTACGAGCTCGTCTTACAATCTGGCTTGCTGTTTCTTCCACCATGGCTACGCTGTCATCATAGCGAGAATAGATATATCTATTGTGGACCAAAAAATAATCGGCTATTCCGGAAAGCTTTCTCAGTGCTTCGTCATTGTCCTTGGCAATTGGCTCTTCGCTAACATTACCACTGGTCATTACTAAAGGTAATCCCGTATCTCCCAGTAGTATGTGATGCAGGGGTGTATAAGGCAGCATAACCCCTAAGTAGCAAAAGTTTGGGGCTACCTCTCGAGATACAGGTGAATCATCCTTCCATCTCATGAGTACGATGGGGCTTTGAGGGGAGAGAAGCACTTGCTCCTCCTCTGGCGAGATGTAGCAGTGCCTTTTGACCTCGTCCATATTGGTTAGCATGATGGCAAAGGGCTTGAAAAGCCGTCTTTTTCTTTTCCGCAAGGTTTTGACCGTACTTTGGCTGGTGGCGTCGCAGGCCAGGAGGAATCCTCCTAAACCTTTGATGGCAACGATCTTGCCTTCTCTCAGGAGTTGGCTGGCACTGGATATGGGATCTGAGCAGCTTAAGGTGTTCCCTTGAGCATCAAGCAACTCAACGTGAGGTCCACATTTAGGGCAGGCGTTTGGTTGAGCGTGGAAGCGGCGATCCAAGGGGTTGTCATATTCTGCTTGGCATTGGGGGCACATCTGGAAATAGCGCATGGTTGTTTTGGGGCGGTCATAGGGAATGTCTTCAATTATGGTAAAACGTGGGCCACAATTGGTGCAGTTGGTGAATGGGTAACGATAGCGGCGGTCGTTAGGATCTAGGAGTTCGCCCAGGCAAGCTTGGCAAGTGGCGATATCTGGAGAGATGAGCTGATATTTTCCTTCTTCAGCAATGCTGTGGCGGATTCCAAAACTTTCATAACCGATGGTGGGATGATAGCTGATGATTATATCTTCAATGTGGGCTAGAGGAGGGGCTTTCGTTTGCAAATCTAGCTTAAATTGCTCAATAGCCTCCATCTTGCCTTCTACTTCAATCTTGACGTCCTCAGAGGTATTGCATACCCATCCCTTCAAATTGTGTTTGGTTGCGAGTCTGTAGACAAAAGGCCTGAAACCGACGCCTTGGACAACACCATGGACACTAATGTGAGCTAGCTCCACCGACCTTACCCTAGCCATTGCTTGCACTGGTTTTAGCCTTAAAATTGGCTATAAATGAATCACCTTTCGGAATTTATGCCTTGGGACTTCTGGCTTTTACTTCGCTCAGCAACCAAGAACACCAATCGTCTATCCCTACGCCGGTCTTACAAGAAACCTCAAAAAGTCTGGCTTTAGGATTCAGCCCTTTGACGGCACGGCGAAAAGCAGGGATATCAAAATCGACGTAAGGAAGAAAATCGATCTTGTTTATTATTACGGCATCAGCATCGGTGAAGATCAAGGGGTATTTAGTGGCCTTATCATCCCCTTCAGGTAAGCTGGAAATGACTACTCTTTTATGCTCTCCTAAAGCAAATTCAGAGGGGCAGATGAGGTTGCCCACATTCTCAATAAGGAGCAAGTCTATGTCCTCTAGCGATAGGTCTTTTAGAGCTTCGTCAATCATGGCAGCTATTAAAGTGCAACTCTCTGGCATGTTCCTTGTGTTTATTTGAACTACTTGCACTGCCTCGTTTCTTACTTTTTCAGCATCCACTGTAGAGGCTACATCTCCCTCGATGACAGCTATGTTCAACTTGTCTTTCAGCTTGGCTATGGTCTGTAAAATAAGGCTTGTCTTGCCAGCACCTGGAGATGACATAATGTTAATGGCGAAGGCTTTGTGT
>CAZQDF010000213.1:0-3231 GCA_964592065.1 uncultured Dehalococcoidales bacterium
CAAGGTCTAGGTATCTCCCTCCGCCACCACCGTATTTCTTTTCAGCCGGTAGTCCAAATAAGCCTGCCTTTGCAACCTTCGGGATTAACCCATCAGGTATCCTATCTTCCCGCTCAATTTGATCTTCTAACGGTCGAAGTTCCCTCTCAGCAAACTCACGCACACTCTTTCTAAAAAGTTCCTCTTCTTTAGTCAGTACAAAATCCATTTTTGATTCCCCCTTTCTTTTTTTCTTTTTGCGGCTAACCTATCTCAAAGTATGTAGAAATTAAATACTATCTACGCCTCTGTGCACGGCCTCCTTTCTTTGGTGAGATTTAAAAGTAGAATTTCTCCACTTACTGCACTTACTGTGACAATTATTTTTTCAATGTTAAAAGGGCGAGGAAGTCCAATTACAGAATTACTCTCCTCCTCAAGCGTTTCCGGTGAGCTTTCCCAAGAGGCGTCTTTAATATAGGGTATGGACTTATCATGCTGTTCAGGTTTTACGTTTTCTCACATCTTTAATTCTATTATAATAAATATATAGTCCCTTTTGCCAATTCACTTCGGGCTCTACCCAGCCCTCTTCTTCCCTCTATGTGCCATGTATCATAGTATCGCAGAGCCAGATATCTTAACTTATTGACGAGCCGTCGAACCGTTAGTAGAATGGAACTTCAACGGGAGTTTCGTAATACACGAGTTAAAAAGGAGAAAAAGGTGAAGAAAAGGAAAAGGATTATAGTGCATTCAGAAAAGTGCTCTGGATGTTCAGCTTGTCAATTAGCATGTTCTTTGCTCTTTACAGGAACCTTTAATCCTTTAGAAGCGTACATAAGGATTAATTGGTCTGGCGATTTAGATAGGCATATCAGCTTTACAGATGAATGCACAAGCTGTGGTGTTTGTGTCAGGTATTGTAATTATGGAGCTTTAGAGCTAGAGGGAGGTAAATCGTGAATTATTACGGATATGCTGGCAGTATCCTGCATGTGGATCTGACAAATAATGTCGTCTCAAAAGAAGAACTTGATCTTGAGATGGCTAAGAAATTTCTCGGTGGAGAAGGCATCAGTAGCAAATTAGCTTACGATTTAATAAAGCCTGGGATTGATCCTTTATCGCCAGAGAATGTGTTAGTTTACGGCATAAGTCCTTTTACTGGCACTTTTATGCCAGGATTTCCAAGAGCTGGCATGGTAAGCAAATCACCACTTACAGGCTTTCTGGCAGAATCTAATACCGGGAATTCAATTGGGCCTATGTTGAAATATGCTGGTTATGACCACCTAATTATAACTGGTCGAGCTAAGAACCCAGTTTGTTTAGTGATAAATAATGATGATGTTGAGATTAAGGATGCGTCTGATATATGGGGTATGGATACATTTAAAACAGCAGATGCGCTGCGAAGTAAATTAGGAGAGGAGTATTGGACAAGTTGTATAGGTCCTGGTGGGGAGAATTTAGTGCGTTTTGCTTGTGTTATTGAAAATAAAAATGGCATGTTGAGCAGGACTGGGCTTGGAGCGGTAGTAGGCTCGAAAAATCTAAAGGCCATAGCAGTTAGAGGTACAAAGGGCATAGAAGTTTATAAAAGGTGGGGATTCCGCAGGTTGGCTGAGGAAATACGCGCTGAAATCGCGAAGTCCCCTTTGATTGATATGTGGAGAAATGAGGGAAAGGTTATCGATGCTTACATGCTGCCCTTTTATCAAAGAGGTGTTTACGCTAAAAGGAATTATGCGGAGGGAGCTCCTGAAATTTGCACACAAGTTTTCACTCAAAAAGAGTTTACTAAATATATATGGAAGAAGTATTACGCTTGTTTTGGATGTCCTTGCGGGTGTAAAGCCACAATTGGGGTGGATGAGGGAAAATACCCAGTGCCAGATTTTAAAACATCAAACCCGTGGGGTACACCTATGTTATTTATTGAATGTGGTGCTAGGGACTGGGATGAAGCCGTTAAGCCTGTATATCTTACGAGCAAATATGGTATAGATGCCTTTGAAACACTACGGCTTATATCCTTTGCTATTGAGCTCTACAAGAGAAAAATCCTATCTAGAGAAGACACCGGTGGATTAGAATTGGATTGGAATATTGACACTATCTTAGTGTTGATTGAGAAGATAGTTCATAAGGAAGGGATAGGAGCTATTCTGGCCAAAGGAATCAAAAGCGCCAGCAAGGAAATAGGCAGAGGTTGTGAAAAATATGCCGTGCATGTAAAAGGTCTTTCGCCAACCATGGATCTCAGGGGATGCAAAACACCTGATGATAGGGAACCTTACTTGTTTCTGGAAAGCTTCAGTCAATTAGTGGATCCGCGCGGTGCTCATCATGGGAGAGGCTGGTCTATCACCTACGTTCCCAGAAAGCTCAGCTCAATTAAAAGATATGCTCCTTCGATAGGAATGCCGAATGAAGCCATTGAGAGAATTATCACTGAATCTCAATGGAACTTACCCAGGTTGTTAAAATGGGTTCATGGCTTTGATACGATGGCGTTTAGTTTCGGTCTCTGCATGAGACCCCAGATGATGGCGAACTATGATTTGAATACCATGGCAACATTATATTCGATTACAACCGGAATTGAATTAAGTCCTGAGGAGCTCTTGGAAGCTGGAGAGCGTATATGGAATATTCAAAGACTTTTTAATGCTAGAGAAGGAGCATCCAGAAAAGATGACTTGCCACCATATAGAATGATGGCAGAACCACTAGCCATAGGTGACAAAATGAATCCAGCTGTTGAAGAGAGTCAAATACAAGATATGTTAAGTGAATACTATGAAGAAAGTGGATGGAATAAGGCAACAGGAACCCCGACTAAAGAAAAACTTATTGAGTTAGGCTTGGGGGATGAGGCTAAGGATGTTGCAGGAATTTAGCTGTTTAACTTTATGCTCCTAACTCCTTTCTCAGCTTCTGCCGTTACTCCTCTTAGCAGTCCTAGAAATAATTTAGCTTTTCCATTTATCTCTATTGTACATCGCTATTTCCCGCATAAGGTTATTGATAAGCACCAGCTCCTTACATGAATCCAGTTTTTCTGTTTGATGCAGATAGCTATATCATTCTTCTTAAGTAGCCCAGTGGATAAGTTTTATGGGGTCTTTTGCTTTAGCAGGTAAACACGGCTTTGTATCCTAAATTTTCCGGGTATATCTTAGATGATTCAATTGGTTCTACGTCAATAAGTGTGAAACTGTGCCCTCGCAGCCCGGGTTAGTTGCC
>CAZQDF010000214.1:0-3216 GCA_964592065.1 uncultured Dehalococcoidales bacterium
CTTTCTCATTATGGTAACTCCTCACGGTAGGCTAGTATCATTACTAACCATACCATGGGTGTTACCCATGTATCTCAGCCTCCGCATATGATCTGATACTAAAAGGCGCCTTCTAATCTTAGCTCTGGTGGCTACTGATTGCCAGTAGCTTTGAATGCCATCTCACCCATTATTGAGCATTAGCACGCTGACTTAGGTTCAAGGCCTTCCGGAGGGCTCCTAATCACTAGCACTCAGCCTCTTACTGCCGGCTTTGCATGGTTCTCACTATGGCTGCCCCTGGGTCCAGATATTACGTACATTGCTTTGGGGAGATACAGGGATATAGCCGATGTTAGCTACCCTAGATTTTTACTTACCAGCTCTTGACAATAAACAATTGATTTCGGCATTATATAAGAGAGCTCAAAAAGTGGATATGATTACAGAAACGTAACTGTAAGAGAAGCACGGCAGTAAGGGAGGTGATATAGCATGAGAAAGAAATTGCTTCTGGCCATTCTGAACCTGCTGGGATTCTTGGGCACTGTTGTCGTAAATGGACTTGCTGTTGCTCTACCTATAAACAACAAAACGACCGGCGAGTTGTCGGACCAATACCCCAACCTATTCACTCCAGCAGGGCTCACCTTTTCAATTTGGGGAGTAATCTATATCCTGCTTGCGGTTTTTGCCATATATCAGCTGACCATCGTCATCAAAAAAGATACTGAAAAGTCATCCTTTATCGAAAGAATCGGCCTGCTTTTCTTTGGTTCTTCTATTGCAAATATCGGTTGGATATTCGCGTGGCATTACGAAATCGTTCCTCTGTCTCTAGTTTTGATGCTTCTGCTGCTAGGGTGCCTTATTGCGATTTACCTGCGGCTTCACATCGGAAAATCAGCTCCGACGAGAACTGAAAAGTACCTGATCCATCTGCCTTTCAGCGTATATCTTGGCTGGATTACTATAGCTACAATTGCCAATGTTACCGCTTTGCTGGTCGATGTCAACTGGAACACGTTTGGGCTTGGGGAGCAATTCTGGGCTGTAGCCGTTATTGCTGTTGGTATAGCAATTGCTCTGAGTATACTGTTTACGCGGAAAGACATATTCTATTGTCTCGTTGTCGACTGGGCACTGCTTGGTATACTGATAAAACGACTTGCCGTTGAAACTGTACCTGATCAAAGCGTGATAGTCGTCACTATCGTTGGCCTAGTTCTGATATCGGCTGGAATAATCGTCCAAGGGGTGAGAAGGAGGATATACTAGCGTGATGGCGATGCGGCATATTCCGGTCCTGACTGCCGCTGGTTGTTGAAGCGCTCAGGTACGTTGACAAATGCCATTTGCTGAAAACGCCGAACTGGACCACGTGCCGGCAAGCCATTCCTAGAGAGTCTAATGGGGCAGTATGGAGCGATTGAATCCGGACAAACTACATGTTACATATTTAGCCGATATTACTCCGGAAAATCTAATTCTGCCCAGGCACTACACGCTGACTCATGCCGATAGAACGGGTGAACTTTTCCTTTCTATAGGTGATAAGTATGACACGAAGCAGACTTCCAGGCTGTACACCAGACTGATGAGAGATGAAGTCCTTGCTGAATTTGCCAGAGAAGAAGATAGTTTGGTATTCAGAGTTCATTGTCATGTCAGTGGGGGCTTTGTTCTCGGCACAGCTAAGTGGCGATACAAGATTTTCCAATATGAATTACGGCTCGTTTTAGAAGCCATCAGGTACGGCGATAGGGCTCTATTTGAACAGAACCCGAAGCTCGACAATGCCCCGGTACTTATAAACTTCCAATCTACTGATAGGCGGTTCAATAAGGTCGAAAATTGGGGCAGCATGGCTGATTACAGGTGATGTCAAATGACAATGATTAACGGATTCGCACAACCGCTGTGCCGCTCATGGCGATATTGCGTGTTTAAGAGACTCATAAGGAGGTGCAGACATTACAGCCATCCAGATTTATGATGCCAGGCAGAACAGGGTGGTGACCGTAGACAAAATCGAGAAGCCGGATGCGGAATGGAAGAAGCTGCTGACCGAAAAGCAGTATGAAATCACGACCAGGAAGGGAACTGAGGTTCCAGGCACCTGCACATTTGACGAAGTCCACGAACCGGGCATCTTCCAGTGTGTACGCTGCGGCACCGACCTTTTTCGCAGTCCCAGCAAGTTCGAATCGGGGACGGGCTGGCCCAGTTTTTATGAGCCAGTCTCGACGCTGAACATGGTGGAGCAGCCTGACATGAGTCTGGGAATGGTGCGGATGGAAGTGCTCTGCGCCCGGTGTGGCTCCCACCTCGGCCATGTTTTTGATGATGGCCCGCCACCGACCGGCAAACGCTATTGCATGAACGGCGTTGCGTTGAAATTCATACCCGAGGGCAGGCTATGAACCAGGGAGTCTCATTGGAAGTTGCTACCCTCGCCGGCGGTTGTTTCTGGTGTATTGAGGCAGTCTTCCGGGAAGTTGACGGCATCGAGAATGTTGTTTCCGGCTATACGGGCGGCATCACCGCCAACCCCACCTACAAGCAGGTCTGCACTGGTAAGACTGGCCACGCTGAGGCGGTCCAGATGAGCTTCAATCCTTCCGAGATCTCGTATCGGGAAATTCTGGAGATTTTCTTCTCCGTCCATGACCCAACGACGCCGAACCGGCAGGGTGCGGATGTGGGCACGCAGTACCGTTCGGCTGTTTTCTACCACGACCAGCAGCAAAAAGCCGTTGCCGAGGAGCTCATCGGAGAACTCAATAAAGCTCACCTGTGGAAGGAATCCATAGTCACGCAGATTGTCCCGCTGGGTACATTCTATCCTGCGGAAGACTACCACCGGGAATACTTCTCTCGACATCCGGAACAGGCTTACTGCCAGATGGTGATTTCGCCCAAGGTCAGCAAGCTCCGTAAGCAGTGGGCAAAGCGGCTTAAGAAATGATTCGAGAACTTGGTGGATTGTCGCATATCATAACGCTTGATTGTGACAGTATTTAACTTGTTACCCTGATTGAGGTCACAATACTCATTTTGTTAACCCGGTCCCGATTGGCCATTAGAGGTTATTCCTATAGTATCTCATCTTTCCTATGGGTACTCGTCAGATAGCGTACGACGCCACGCAACGCCTTCCAATCAATGATGATATGAACTACTGTTGGCCTGCCCCCCGAAAATAGGACCACCTTGAATGCGAGACTCCTGTAAAAT
>CAZQDF010000215.1:0-3111 GCA_964592065.1 uncultured Dehalococcoidales bacterium
CATCGATTTCTGCCCTTATGTTAACTAAGCTGACGGTGGTGCTCCGCACTACCACGTCATTTAAAGCATAGAAGCTCTTCTCATCAAGCTGAGCTTGGAGCATAGCTCTTTCTTCAACCCAGCCACCACCTTTAATCAAATCAGGCAAATTGGATAAAACTTCATTGCCTTTCATCTCAGTGATAAATCCCAGCTTACCTAGATTTATCCCTAGAAGGGGTACTGCTAAAGGGACTATGATGCGAGCAACATGGAGAATAGTCCCGTCTCCACCGATGCTGAGGATTAGGTCTGAGCCAGCTACTTGAGCTTTAGCTTTGCCTTCATCCCGAGTTGAGCATTGCCATGAGGAGACCCCATGGGCGGATAGCAAATCTTCTATCTTATCAGCTAAGTCTCGGGCTTTTCCTAATTGAGGATTATACAGTATACCGATTCGCTTCACGGGTGAGACAAGTCTAGCATTGCCGAATTTTAGCTGTCAAACTTTCTAAAATATGAGTTTGTTTACCAACCCTCTTGCCATTCTGAGGGGTGAGACAAAGCCCTGAGCCCTTCGCTTCCTGTCATTCTGAGGGAGCGAAGCGACCGAAGAATCTTACTCAGGGTAAACTCCGCGAAGGGGAAGGGACCGAAGAATCTCACTCAGGATAAACTCCGCCAAGAATCTAGACCCTTCGCTATCTCTCAGGGTGACAAAATAAACAGCTTTCTAACATATTCGTGGTAATAGTTCCCCAGAGAGCATGTCTACGATTCGAGATGGGCCTAGCTTTGTTTTCATTATCACCCTCCCAGGGTGCTTGGCTGTTACCTCGCCAATGATGGCTGCTTCTCTGCCATAGCCAATTTGCTTCATCTGAGCCAAGACTTTATCAGCATCGCTTGGCTCTACTATGGCTACCAGTTTTCCCTCATTGGCAACATAAATAGGGTCTAAGCCCAGAAGCTCGCAAGCAGCTTTAACTCCTTCCATTATCGGTATCTTATCCTCTTCTATCACGATACCTACATTTGATTGTCGGGCGAATTCGTTAAGTGTGGTAGCTAGCCCGCCTCTGGTGGGGTCACGAAGGCAATGAATTCTTGATGAGGCCTCCAGCATTTGGGAGACCAATTTATTCAATGGGGCACAATCGCTTTCCACAGGCACGGAGAATCTCAATCCCTCACGCTGACTCATTATAGCTATGCCATGGTCACCAATAGTGCCACTTAGGATAACCTTATCCCCAGCTTTGGCATTGGCTCCTGAGATATCAACTTCAGGAGAGATTATCCCTATTCCCGAGGTGGTGATAAACAACTTGTCAGCTTGCCCCCGATTCACTACCTTGGTATCACCGGTGATTATGCTCACCTCAGCTTCCTCAGCGGCTTTCTTTACCGACTGTACTATCTGCTCAAGTTCATCTAGGGAAAGGCCCTCTTCTATGATTACCGACAGGCTCAAGTATGCCGGTTTAGCTCCACTCATAGCTAAATCATTGACTGTGCCACAAACAGCCAGCTTACCTATATCTCCACCGGGGAAGAAGATAGGATTGACTACATAGCTATCGGTGGTGAAAGCCAAGTGCCCGCTGGCTTCAAAGATAGCTGAGTCATCTAGCTTATTTAATGCAGGATTAGCAAGGAAAGGAAGGAACCTCTTTTCCACCAAATCGTGGCTTAATTTTCCACCGCTGCCATGGGCCAAAAGAATGGTATCACTCACAGCTTTCTCCATATTGATTGTAGGCAGCGCAAGCCCCTTCACTGGAGACCATACACGGACCTACAGGTGTTTCGGGGGTGCAAACCTTTCTGAAGAGCTTACACTCAGGCGGTGTAGCTGCGCCACGAATCACGTCTCCGCATCGGCATCCTTTAGGTTCCCTCACTGGTTTTAAGCTCACCGAAAAAGCCTTGTCAGCATCAAAGCGCTCATATTCCTTTCTTATTTTCAAGCCACTTTGGGGGATAGTTCCAATCCCTCGCCAGTCAGCTCCACCAACCTCGAAAACCTCTTCCATCAGTTGTAAGGCCTTGCTATTCCCTTCTGGCTTCACTCCGCGGGGGTAGGCTATCTCCACTTTTGGCTGACCGTTTTCAACTTGCTCCACTAGCTTGTCTATGCATAGCAAGATATCTAATGGTTCGAAGCCTGATATAACACAGGCAACCCCATAACTATTGGAGATAAATTCATAGGGATGAGAACCAATTATAACACTAACATGTCCGGGACCAATTATGCCGTCCAGTTTTACTTCGCCCAAATCAAGTAGTGCCTTCATCACTGGTGGAGTCAGCTTATTTAGGGAGAGAACATAGAAGTTTTCTATCTTTCTCTGCTGCGCCTTAAGTATGGAAGCAGCGATGGTTGGTGCTGTGGTCTCAAAGCCGATCCCGATAAAGATAACTGATTCCTCAGGATTGGCTACGGCTGTCTCTATGGCATCGATAGCAGAATATACTATTCGTATGTCTGCTCCCTCCGCCTTTGACTGTTGTAAGCTAGAGTAACTGCCAGGAACTCTTATCATATCCCCGAAGGTAGTGATGATAACTTCGGGCAGGTGAGCTAGAGCGATAGCCTTGTCTAAATCAGCGGTTGCTGTGACGCAAACAGGACAGCCAGGTCCTGACCTCATTTCGACTGTTTTGGGAACTAATTGACGGATACCATACCTCATTATAGCGTGAGTATGCCCACCACAGAATTCCATTAGCCTAATTGTCTTGGTGGAGCGGTTAGTGATTCTGTGTGCTAGCCTTCTAGCTAGCTCGCTATTTTGATACTCATCAACGAACTTCACTGAGGCTCGCTATCTCTTCCAGAAGCTTCAAGGTTTCCTCGGCTTCAGCCTCATCCACTACACCTATGGCGTAGCCAGTGTGCAGCAAAACATAATCCCCCACATTCACCTCTGGGGTAAGTGCAATGCTAACTCGCCGCCTCACTCCAGCAACTTCTGTTTCAGCTTCATCACCTTCTATTGAGACGATCCTCACTGGTATCGCAAGACACATTGCGATAAGCATTTTAGCCCAAGCTTGCCTATAATACAAACCGATGAATTAGTATATGGAATAAGAAATAGTGATGGCTCCCGGCTACAATAGACA
>CAZQDF010000216.1:0-3052 GCA_964592065.1 uncultured Dehalococcoidales bacterium
AGCAGGCAGACTTATTTTCCTCATCTAGCACAGGTTTTGTGGCTTACTGTGTTCGTCCAAATGCTTCGCATTTCGCAAAGCTTGAACTTGGCGGTCTCTGCCTTTGCCGGATGAGTAGGCAAGTCAATAAATTTGGAGGGTAAATGTCTATGGATATTCTTGAAGTAATTAAGACCAGAAGGAGCATCAGGGAATACAAGCCAGACCCCATTTCCGAAGAGGAAATAAATAAGATTCTGGAAGCAGGCAGGTGGGCACCGTCCGCGGATGACAGCCAGCCCTGGCACTTCATAGTTTTACGAAGCCAGGAGGTGAGGAAAAAGCTGGCGGGCGCACTCACCTGGGGGAGATTCCTTTCTCAGGCTCCCCTCGGGATTGCAGTAATCGTAAGTCCCAGGGCGTCAAGCCACCCTGCCGAGGATGGAGCAGCAGCAACGCAGAATATGCTTCTTGAGGCCCATTCCCTGGGGCTCGGTGCCTGCTGGATTGGGACTTATGGTGGTGGAAGTGAAGAAGGCGCAAAGAAGGTTCTTAATGTTCCCACAGATGAGAGACTCCTTTCCGTTATCGTCATAGGTCACCCGGCGGAATCTCCCCAAAAGGCGAGGAAAGAGCTAGCCGAGATAACTTTCACCGATAGCTATGGGAGGCGGTAACGGAGATTTTGGTTGAGCAAGTGCTACAATCACGATTACGATGTATGCTTTGCCTGACGAGTAGTTCAGCTAAGTAGATTTGGAGAGGGCAGAAGGTTTTGCCCAGGCACAGAGTTAATGTGACGAGGTCTATATGAAGAGGCTGGCAATTATCTATTTGGTAGTCATTATTGCCATTTCGCTGACGGTGTGGGCAGCGCCGAGTCTTAGTGCTGAGGGGTACCATAGCTTAGGCGATACAGGAGACATTACCGTAACCTTTGAAGCAGGCCAGTACGAAATCAGTCAGGTAGGTGAGTATTCTATAATTGAGATGGAGGGCTTTGGCTCCATCATTAGCTCTGGAGAGCCAAAGTTACCATCTAAGACATTTTTGGTCGGCTTACCACCTGGTGCAGAGGCAGTTTCAGTAGACATGGTTGCCAGCGACTATAAAGACCTCTCAGGAGAATATCGCATCATGCCGGCTCGGCCTATCATTTCAGGGCAAGAAGGCGAAAAGGTGAAATGCGGAGAGAATGAGGAGATATACTCCTCAGAAAATGCCTATCCCTCTAGCCCATATGAGTATCTAGGCATGGGACAGATGAGGAAATATGACTTTGCTAGGGTAAGGTTCTGCCCTATAGCTTACTACCCTGCCAGCAACAAGCTAGGTTTGTATCGAAGCATAACCCTCAAAATTAAGTATGAAATTAGCCAGGTGGTGTCTCCAGAATTGCTGTCAGATACAGTAATGGACGATGTGGCATCGCAGATTATCTTTAACCACGCCTCAATGAAGTCTCAATACCAGCCAGCTATGGCCCCTTCCCCAGTTCCATATAACTATGTGATTATCACCACTGACTCATTACAGGGTGCTGTCCAGCCTCTTGTAACCTGGAAAAATGCCATAGGCTATTCGGTAAAGGTGGTAGCCACCAGTTGGATATCCACAAACTATTCTGGAAGAGACCTGCCAGAAAAGATAAGAAACTTCCTAATCAATGAATATGCCGAATGGGGAACAAAGTATGTGCTAATCGTTGGCAGCCATTCAACTATTCCCATGAGGTATTGCTATCCAGACCCGTCAGACCATGACCTAAATAGTGATCACACAACTCCCACTGATTATTACTATGCTGACCTCAATGGGGATTGGGATTCAGATGGGGATGGCTACTTCGGGGAATATGGGCAAGACAATATAAGCTATCACCCTGAGGTCTATGTCGGCAGAATCCCGTTTGACGATAGTGCCATTGTAGCCAGTATTTGCCAGAAATCGGTCAATTTTGAGCAGGCCAGTGGCGACTGGAAGAAAGAGGCATTGCTGCTAGGTGCCATAGCCAACTATGGTGGTGAAAATCACGGTTTTCTCCTTTCTAGAACAGACGATGCCGTTCTTATGGAGGAATGTTGGAATGATATTCTAGGTGGCAATGGCTATTCTCGACAAAGGATGTACGAAAAGGAAGGATTGTCTCCTTCAACCTATGCCTGTGAACATCCGCTAACTAACTCTAATGTTCTCAATCCCAGCTATGGTTGGCCTTCGGGATATGGCATCGTCAATTGGGGGGCGCATGGGTCGTGGACTGCTGCATATAGAAAGGTATGGGCATGGGATGATGGTGATGGTACTCCTGAGTCCGAGGAAATGGACTGGCCCGTCCTCATCTCTAGTGGTGATGCTGGTTCGGTAGATGACAGCAAACCCGCCATCGTATTTTCTAACTCCTGTTGGACTGACTATCCCGACCCGCATAACTTCTTGGACAATCTATTTTATACTGGGGCAGAAAACAATATCTTTGGCTATAGCAATCCTGAACTTGATAGCTTGCTTGACCGAGCAGCCATAGAACAAGACGCCGTCCTGAGCGCTAGCGAAGGATCTGCCCGCCTAGCCATGTACCAGCAAGCTGAGCAAATGGTAGTTGACGGAGCCCCTTGCCTCCCCTTGTAGTTTGGCGCCAACTATATTTTGGTGGAACCTTATGTTAAAGGTTATGAGCTTAATCCTCTGGGTATTCCCGACTTGAGCCAAGTGTATCTGGAGCAGCTTTAATCTACCTGGCAAGCTTATAGCTGAGACAGGGCTATAATCGCTGGTTTTGAGAGAGATGCGCAATATTACGTAGGGGCGACTCAGTGAGATGCTGATTGCCGTCAAGCCCGGAATACGTCGTGTGCTGTTCCAGGCTGAGCCTGGGAAACTAGGACTTATCTCCTATGCGGAGGCTGAGATACATGGGTAACACTCGCGGTATGATTAGTAATGATACTAACCTGCAGTGAGGAGTTACCAAGATGAGAAAGTCAGCCAGTTTCTACTTCTTTAAAAGAAAGCCCCTTGTCCTGAAGGATAGATATGAATGCTGGAGGGGAGTGGCAGACCTTCCGGGTTT
>CAZQDF010000217.1:0-3044 GCA_964592065.1 uncultured Dehalococcoidales bacterium
AAACCTTTTTACCGATTGATTCGTTTCTGGTATTGGAGACCAAATTATGAAGGTATTACAGATACTGAAAACCATGCTGGCCGCTAGGGGCTTAGAGGTGCTTCTCTTGGGCAAAGAGGTTATTACACCCAATGATATTAGCCTGGGAGTGGTTACTGCTATTGAAAAAGAATTGTCCCATGATAAAATTTGGATGGTAATTGATAATAAAGCCCGGGAGGCAATTATATCCATTGAACAAATCGCCAGTGTGGCTAATAGAGTGGTCCTTTTCGGTGATCCTTCACGGGATAACTCTGCGATGAATGGAGGTCAGGCACTTTTCTAACCGAGAAAGGGATTGTCTTAATGGTGGAGACAAGGTGAAAATTGTAAGAGCTTTAATTTCTGTTCTCTTAGTCACCACCGTTCTAATTACTGGTTGTGCATCTGGCCAGCTACCCGTTTCCACACACCATGAATTTGCTATACCTTCTGCGGCCGGCGGTGAGATATCTGATCCCAAGTTTATTATGGCAGGCTGTCATAAACCTGAAGAGGTATTCACATCTCTTAATGCCCCTTACTACATATTGCCTCTGAACCTAAACGGAATAACGAACTTTGGGGAGATAGAATCCGCCATCCGTTTGAATAAAGATCAAAAACAGTTTTTGAAGAATAATGGCTTTGCGGTTATCCCTTGGCATGGTGATGCCATTGTCCAGCCCTATAAGACATTGAAGGAGCAAGCAGTTCCTATTTTTGTTACCTCAGATACCTTACTTCATCTGTATCATATCCAGTTCAATGAAATATTAAAGCGCCTTGAGGAGGAAGAATTTTTTGACGAGCTTATTGACATGAGCTTAGTGATGATGGAGAGAGCAAAGCCAACGCCAACAGCAGCACTACCTCAGCCAAAGCCGGTGGTGGGCTATGTCGAGCCAGTTCCTGAGTTTCTATGATCACGTGCTGGTGCTTGCTAAGATGACAAGGGAGGGTTTAGCCCAGCTTAGCGCTTTGAGCGATGAAGAAAGGTCAAGATTGGAGAGCTTGGAGAGCATCTTAAATAGGTTGATCAACGTGTCTAATGATGAGTTGGAGGGTAAGGAGCTAAGCCAAGATGACTATGAATTCATCAGAAACTTTGGTGGGCGGCTTGATGCTATAGTTGCTAGCGTTGAAGCTGAAGGCAAAGAGACCACCATGATCGCTGATGTCCATACTGATACCAATCCACCAGAGCAAGTCTTGGAGGAGGGGGTGGGCTATGTTGACCTTATTCTAGTTGCCTATAAAGTTCCCGATGGCAGAATTATCCTTGGTGCTGGCCCCACGCTTAGTTACTACGAGTTCAAGCAGCCTATAAATGCAAGACTAACCGATGAGCAGTGGAAAGATATGCTGAAGCAGGGGCAACAAGCTCCAAGACCACTCTGGATAGATAGCTTCTACGCTAGCGGGTAGTGAAACAGCCGCTACTACTTTACTCTATATCAAATCAACTCTGCAATTGTGTCTGCCACTTGGATGTGAACAGTATAAATCAGGAGGCCGCACCTTTAAATAGCATCTTGTCAGTCGTAGTAGTATCCTCTTCTCCTCCTAATAGCGAGGCTTATCACTATGATGAGCAATAACAGCGCAGCAGAGATGGCAATCATCGCCCATCGCGGCAGCCACCCGGCATGGAATGATTGTGTCTCCGACCAGTCTCCTTCATTACCTGCGGCGTCTATAGCCTTTACCCTCCAATAATAGCCGCCGTAGGATAAGACGTGCTCCTGGGGCAAGATATAGGCAGCGGTGTCATCAATTGAGCCAGGATTTCCACTGGTGGTAGAGGTAGAAATCACAGGAGCGCTGAAATCCATGCTATTGGCTATTTGCAGATTATAGCTAGCGATTCCACTGGCATCAGTCACGGTGAGCCATTCAAATTTGGGGCGTATTTTGCCAGCAAAGCTATCTAGTAGGCCCCCGATCCTCTTGGCATTAATGGGCGAGATGAGACTTGGTTCATCAGGTGCTGTCTCCTCCATACAAAAGATTGCAGAACAGGTCGAATTGTTATCATAAGTGGCACTAATCTGCTGGTTGCCATGCTTTCCATTGGCAGTGAAAGTGACGGCAGGAAGATTGCCGCTGTCATCAGTAGTGACACTAGACGTCTGGTCCTGATAACTGATATTTAGCATAATGTTGGGATCGAAAGCGGTACCGGTAATGCTGAAAGTTTGCCCCGCATAACCCATAGCCGGGCTCAGGGATATACCCGGCATTACGGTAAAAGTAGCTGAAGCAATCACAGTGCTTGAGCTGTCAGGAAAAGCCTCAATAAGATGGCTGCCTTTAATACAGGGAGGAATAGTTAAGTTCAGCGGGCCCAAATTGCCATACTCATCGACATTCCCATCAACAAGTTCCTCTGAGCCGCCATATCTTAATCCGACATCGCCTTCGTCCCTGGCGAAGCCAGCACCACTTACAGCGATGGTATCGCCAACGCAGCCTGAATCTGAACTCAAAACCATGCTAGGCCGCACCTTAAAACCAGCTTCGTCATTATTAACTTCGGCTAAGGTATTTTCCGCATCGTTGTAATAGACATCTATGCTATGAGCCCCCCCCATTGAGGCAGGCACGGAGAATTCCTGCTCCCAACTACCAAGGGTATCAGCCTGAGTTACGGGGAAATCAATATATGGGCTGCTATCCAATCCGGAGTGGGAATTGGTGTCAAGGTAATATCTGAGCTTGATGCCAGTTCCATCGCTGGGAAACCCGCTGCCTTCTACCTTCACCATATCTCCTACATGACCTGATCTTTCATCCTGGCTTATCTTTGGCTTAACAATGAACTCTGCCGTAGCAGTTCTACTGCTCCCAGTCTTGGCCTCGACATAATGATATCCTTGGGAACTCTCCGGGATGGTGATATATGTGGTAAATGTGGTATGGCATCGGCAACTGCCTCCTTCTACTGAAGTTTCATCTTGTAATTCCCCGTCGTAGTAAATATAAACTGTTTTCCCGGCAGTGAAACCTTTGCCAGAGACTTT
>CAZQDF010000218.1:0-3028 GCA_964592065.1 uncultured Dehalococcoidales bacterium
ATCTCCTTATCGCTGCGACAAAGTATGACATCAGGCTGAATACCAATTCTCCTTAACTCATTGACGCTATGTTGTGTTGGCTTGGTTTTTAGCTCGTTAGTGGCAGCGATGTGTGGTAGAAAGGTAACGTGAATGTATAATACGCTATCCCTGCCTTCATCTTTCCTCATTTGCCTTATAGCCTCGAGAAAGGGTTGCCCTTCAATATCACCTACAGTGCCGCCGACTTCAACAATTAACACCTCAGCTTTAGATATTTCAGCCACCTCTCTTATTCGCCTCTTTATTTCATTGCTTACATGGGGGACTACCTGTATTGTGCCCCCTAAAAAGTCCCCCCGCCTTTCCTGAGCGATGACTGAAGAATAGACTTGCCCCGAAGTGACATTAGAAGCCTGGGTCAACTCTATTCCAATGAATCTCTCATAATGCCCTAAGTCTAAATCAGTTTCAGCACCGTCTTGAGTGACAAAGACCTCACCATGTTGGTAGGGAGACATCGTCCCTGGGTCAACATTAAGGTATGGGTCAAGCTTCTGCACCGAGACAGTAATAGAACGGCTTTCCAGTATTCTGCCAATGGAAGCTACCGAAATTCCTTTACCTACAGAACTTATTACTCCGCCCGTGACGAAGATATACTTGGTCATGATTTGCCAGTGGACATAACTAAAGTAAAAATCTTGCGGCTAATCTTAAGAATATGAAGAAACCTTGAGTTTCCTTAAGTATAAAAGGTTAAAACCAAAATTGTCAAGTCCGTATCGGGAAAAGCAAAATTGCTCACTTAAGAGGGTCTTCTTTCAGCTAGGTACTCTCTGAAAGCTCTTGAGGGTTCTCCTTGACGCTGCTGGATAAGGGCTAAATCAAGGATGTTTTCCCTTAACTTTGTGTCTTCTAAAAACGGGCGATAATCGCCTCTTTTTCTGCCTTGGAAAGTGATTGCAGAGCCATTAAGTAAACCTCAGCTCTCGATTCAACAGCCTTCATTTCCTATCTACCCGCTTTTATATTATAACACAACAAATACTAAAAAATTCCTCTATCCGAGTCAGGGGAAAATCCGAACTTTTGTAGATATATATTTTCTTGTTGCACCAAATGCCAACAGAAAAGGTAAGCAACCTAGGGGTCAACATAGCAGTTCGTTGGAAGGTGGTTTAATTGTTAATGTGGGTGCTACTCAACAAAGATTGGACTCTCAGTCAGTTTAATTGCCGAGCTGTCTGTTCTTGTTTCCTTACCATAAATATCGGTAACCAAGACCTCTCCTGTTATTTCCTCAGGGATTTTGCCAGCGCCCCATAAGACATAGACTGCCTTTCCTTCCACCATAAACTTATACTGCCCCTCAGCCAACTCCTCGGCAGATGTAAATTTGTCCAGCTTCTCAATTAAGGTCTTTAAGCCATAATAAGCCGGCCTTCTCTCCCCATTCTCGTCAATTAGGGCTGACTGCTTCGCACCCGATAGGTCCCAGGGGCGCGATTTAAAGCTCACGTAAAAGAACTTGTCTGCCCCACAGGCGAAAGAGATTACACAGGCCCTGACCAGAATCTGGCCATGTTCCTCAGGGGAAACATTTTCGCAAAAGTAATACTCTGCGTAGGTTACCCAGAAGGGCTTATCAATGCCATACTCTGACAGCAACTTCTTGAATTCGGGGACAGCCAGCTCAGCAATGGCTATCAGGTCAGCCTTGGCATGCTCGGCCTCGCCGAATTCACCAATGTGCGGCCAGCAGGGATGGACAGTGGCGATATCAAAATACTGGCTTCCTTTCTCAAAGATTGGCTTCCAGAAGGAGATATTTTCGGGCTTCACTGCTCCCATCCCGCCATTCAGAACCTTTGCCTCCGGGTCGGCCTCTTTCACTGCCTGGTATGTTTCTGTCAAAACCTCAAGGTAGTCCTCTGGTGAACCATCAAAGTAGGCCCAGTAGCCCTCCTGGACACCTGGTGAGAAACTAGCTTGCCAGTGCTTAATGGGATACCTCAGCCCTGGCATATCGTCTTTCCCGTCGCCGTCATATCTCTCCACCAGAGCGGAAACAAACCTTCGGTAAGCATCCATATCATATGGTTTGCGGCGACCTCTACACACTCCTTGCTCCTCCAACATTATCGGTGTAGTAGCACTAACCGGTCCCCAGTTAGCCTGGTCCCATTCCGCAAACGGCGAGATTATGGCTAAGATAGCAAAATTATGACCTTGAAGTTTCTGGACATAGTTATCTACCCCCAGCCAAATGTATTCCCCCCTTTCAGGCTCAATCAAGCCCCAGACAAATGGGCCAAATGGTTTAGCAAAGGGGCTAGTCCAGCTTATGCCCAGCTTGGAGACTCCATCGATATCTTCTGGGTCGACCTTATCAATGCCGAAGCGAGAGGCTAGGATTTCTTCTGGTATTGTCGCCAAGGTAGGCGTAGGCGATGGTGTAGGCGTGGGAGCAGGCGTAGGAGTTGGCATAGGAGTTGGTGGCGGGGCACAGCTACAAAACACAAGGATAGCGATAACTAATGCTATGAGATAGGTCAGCCTCATATCAGTATTTTATTGCAAACGGCGACTTCGTTTCAATAGCTGCAAGTTCGGGGCACTTTGTATCTGGTCAAGTTCGGAAAAAGCAAAATCGCTCCCCGAACAGAACTCGACCTTCTGATAGTTCCGCCTCCATTGTAACCTTTGCTATGTCAGGCTTCAAACAAAAGGCAATAGTTCTTACCATAGGAATGCCTAGACCAACATCGGGGATAGAAACACCTTTGCAAAGAAGTGAAAGTATAAGGGGAGACTACTTCAAGATCGACCTACATCATCACCGAATAAGAGTATGAAAAACGCTAGTTCTAGAAGGCTAGCGCTTCAGAAATTTCAATTGGTGGAGGCGGGGGAGAGTCGAACTCCCCGTCCAAAAAAAGGTTGCCAGAATATCCTACAAGCTTAGTCAGCTCCTTTATCTCATCTAGCTTTCATCTGCTGACCGAATCCAGCTAGACCAGCCAATTTTTCTTAGCCAACCCCTATC
>CAZQDF010000219.1:0-3018 GCA_964592065.1 uncultured Dehalococcoidales bacterium
TACCTCCTTAATAGAACTTAAATAATTCAATTATATATTGTTGTCCATCTACAATATGCCACCTCCTTTGCTTGATACATTTTAGCATTCTATTTATGTCTTTCATAGTACGGTTATCACTTACTATTTTCATCCACTGTATAGATTCGGTAATTCTAACGGTAAGTATTTATATATGGATTTGTCCAGATTACAGAAAAGGTAACACTTTAGTAAAAAGTGACACAGAATAGCCAAAAAAGATAGCCACTTTCTGGAAAGACGTCCGCCAGATTTCACGCTTGGCACCCACGCTTAAGTGCTCCCTGTTAAAAAAGGAACGTTTCTGACTGTGCAAAGCTGAATGCCATCCAATGAATGCACACATGCAGAACACAAGAGCAGCGACTGCCAGCAGTAACCAAGTTGTTGGCTCTAGGCCAAGTGTTGTTTATGGCATCGCTAATGACCCCCATAAGAGGGGGGTTTGAGCCCCTTTCAGATGCTCTATTCAGAAACGTTCTTATTGCGGTGGGGCAGGCATGGCGCCGACCTGTTGCAGCATCGAGGCCAAATTCCAGTAGTTGGTGTTTCGGCTTATCTTACCTCCGCGCAACTCGGTGATGGAAGCGCCTCGCACCGAAAAGCTCTTGCCGGTAGGCACCCCGGGAATGTTGCTATGGGCCAAAGTGCCGCTCATGACCCACTCTGCGGCTCCCCAATCGCCGGCATTGAAGCCAGATTTCGTCTCTATCTTAAAGTCGGGCATATCAGCGAATGTAGAGCTTAAGAAGTCTTTCAGTTCTTTCTTGCCGTGGCTTACCTTTCCCATAGGCATGCAATCATAGACACAGTCATCAGTGAAAAAGGTAAGAATCTTTTCCAAATCATGCGCGTTCATTGCTGCCAGATAGTCCATCATCATCTTTTCCACATCGCTCGCCATCTTCCCACCTCCTTTTACATGGGTTATACAAGTAGAAAAGGTGAAGTCAAGAGGGTTTCCCCCCGTTTATTTTTACACTCCCCCCATCGTCTTTCTTCCAATACTAATAACCTACTTGTATTAAACTCAAGATGGCACCAGCCGCCGCAATATAGTTAGCAATTCTAGTGCCCTTGATTTGACCCGTCACTTACCTCTAAACCACCACTAGATATTCAGTTGTTTAGGTTATTATCGAGAGACTTAGTTTAACATTCTTATACAAAGATGTCAATAACTCAAGAAAGGAGCGCTTTTTCCGAGTAACAATCTAAACTTTTGTTATCTCCTACATTTTGGACGATTGTCACTTGGCTGAACGAAACAAGCAATTAATACCTGTATACTAACTTGCCCCTATATGGGCACGCCACTGTTCTTCAAGCCCGTCAGTATCGAAAGTGTAAACCTCTTTTAGTGCATTGTCGTAGGTGCTACCCTCCTTGAACAATGCTATTAGCTCTCGCATCTTGTTCCACCCATAAGTATCCACTAGATATGAGACTAGACTCAAACTTTGAGCATAGGCAAGACTAGCCCTATCTGGGTCGGCAGGGAAACTGCTACCCAGGCTTCTCACAGATAAGAGATTGTTTTCTTTGATGGCATCATCCAGAGCCTGGCGGTGGTACTCTTCCATCTCGCCTTCAGCACCTTCACCTTTGCCGTGACAGCCTGTTGCTCTTCCAGCGCCAACTTCGAGCGGTTCAGGTTTATCTGGTCGTGAATAGAGTCTCCACTTACTCCAAGTACCCTGGCTACCTCGCGAGAGAACCGATTAAGACCGTGGTGGGTGGCTATGTTCAGTCCCGCCGCGACAATGTTGTCAATGGGATTGTACGGATCCGGTGGATAGAATAATTTCGGCAAGTGGTTATTTTTATTCCTTTCCGCCATATGTGACCTCCACAGTAATCTGGCCGCCCCGAGGATCGTTCTTGTCTTCAGCTTGATCCCCGGGGCTTTTGGGTCTACTACTCCTCAATTTCTTCCGGTTCGAGGTCTTCCGGGTTAATTTCACAGACGTCGTCGGGTAGGGAGAATACGGGTTTAGCCAGGTGGCAGGGCCACCATGATTTGCACACGGGTTTCTCAATATCTGATACTGAGTCCCATTTCAAGAAACGGCGTCACCCTGCCCACCTGATGCACATCTGGTGTCTCCTAACCTGCTACCGCCTCCAAATATGGTGTCCGGTAATATGTCTTATTCTTTACTAAGATAAAAGCCAAGCGTAGCAGTCTATTGCAGGCAACTCCGACTATCTCTTTGCCGCTAAGAGGATTCGCATGCACCGGACGCTCTCGCAGACTCTTTGCCCAAGCTCGAAAATCAGGATTAAAACGCAAGAGAGGAATAACAGCAACCCAGGCGCAGTAGCGAAGTCCGGGGCGGCCTTTTTTACTCATCGGAGTGCGAGAACTCTTCTTACCCGCCGATTCCGATTCGATAGGATTACTGCCAGCCATCTTTATCATCTGCTTGGCGTTCTGGTATAACCTGAATGAACCAAGCTCGGCCAGTAATCCTGCTACAGTTAGGTAATTTAGGCCCCTTATTGAAAGCAGATATTTTCCCTCCTCTGTTTTGTCTACCAATTTTACCAGGGAATACTCGATGACCCTGATTTGTCGTTGGATAAGCTCGAGTTTCTCCACCAGCAAAGAGATCTCGAACGCTATTGACCGAGATCCGGCTACGATCCCGATTGATGTCTTTGCAGCGTTGTGAATTGCTCTGAGTTTATCCTTCCGGAGCTGAGCGCGTCCGGTGGCCTTGATCCTGGCTATGAACTCCTCCTCGGTCATATCCGCAATCGTTCTAGGAATGATGCAGGTTGAAAGAACAGTTAAGGATGTTACTCTGCAAGGGTCTTTGAACACTTGGGTATACTCTGGGAACAGGCCATCAAGAAGCCCTTTTAGCAGGTTAGATATCCTGGTCCGCTCTCTAACCAACCGGCCGTAAGCATTATGAGCGGCACGTAGCTCCGCGTAAACGTCGTGCAAGAGCTTGCTGTCGGTGAACTCGCACGTACACAGCAATTGAGCAG
>CAZQDF010000220.1:0-3016 GCA_964592065.1 uncultured Dehalococcoidales bacterium
AATCGAGTTAACTGATGAGTCTGTAGACGTAGTTCTCCTGTTTGATGTCTTTCATCCTTACTATTTCCCGCAGGCAGGCGATAGAAGAAGACTATTAGGTGAAATTTATAGAATTATGAAACCCTCTGCCTGCATTTTGGTCTGGCCAAAACATATGGAATCTGAGACCGAAGACGAAGTAAGAAATGCAAATTTCCATTTAGAGAAGGAACTTTCTGAGACGCTTATTCATGATAATAAGAATCTCGAAAAGGGTAAAGTCTTAAATTTCGGCAGAGACTATCGAAGTAGAAACGAACGCTAAAGGAGGCAATGTGAGCAAAGTAATAGAAATTACGGATCAAAATTTTGAAGAGGAAGTCCTGAACTCAGACCTTCCCACAGAGGTTGATTTCTGGGCGCCCTGGTGTGGCCCCTGTATGATGGTTTCACCGATATATGACAAGCTCTCAGAGGAGTATGATGGCAGGTTCAAGTTCTGCAAGCTGAATGTGGATGAGAACCAGCGCACAGCGGTGAGATATCAGATTATGAGTATACCCATGCAGATGTTCTTTAGTGATGGTGAAAAGGTAGATGAAATCCTCGGGGCGGTGCCTGAGAGTGCTATCCGAACAATGGTTGAGGATATCCTAAAGAGGTTCCCGACTGATGAAACTGGGAGACTCAAAGTGCTTCTGACCTCGTGGGTTGAGGATAATAAAAAGCACACTGAGAAATTCAACAAATGGGTGCAGAAATCCAATAATTTGGAGGGCAATCCAATCTATAATAGCGCATTACAAGCAGCACAAGAGTTGAAAAAGACCAACGAACAGCTGTCCCAAGTATTAATGCAATTGCCCAAGTAATGATTGGACTACAAGATTAGCCGCGCTGATGAGGAACATTACCCTTTAAGCGAGGGACATTAAAAGGTGGAAAACATGGGGAATCGTGTCTCGTTTCAGGACTATGCCATTGTTGCCTGCGGCACACTCAATATGGAGCTGAACCATCTTAAGGACAGCGGTTTTCTGGATGCCAGGAAGATTCTCTATACCAAGCCCGGCCGCCACGAGGTGCCCCGTGAGCTTGAGAGCCAGCTTATAAGGCAGATTATCAATGCTAAGAAGTATGCTCAGAAAATAATCGTTGTCTATGGCGGTAAATTCTGCTACGTAAATGCTGATGACCCGTATCGCAAGATAGACACCATAATTCAGGAGCAGATAGAACCTGGGGTAAAGATTTCTAGAATTAAAGCCTCTCACTGTATTGACATGCTGGCCAGCGAGGAGGAGAGGGAGAGAATAAGCGAGGGTAAGGATGTCTACTGGCTCACACCTGGGTGGATGAAATACCGCCATTATGTATATCAGGGCTGGGATAAGGGTCTGGCCAATGAGAATTTCCCCAAGCACTCCGGCGGAGCAATCATGCTTGATGCGATAGCTTATTATGACGAGGTCATGGAAAATGAGCCTGAGAAGATTCTGGAATTCTCTGACTGGATGGGCATCCCGATAGAACCATATAGGATTACTCTAACCCGATTGAGAAACTTGCTTTTGGATGAAGTCAAGCTTTAAGGCCGTTTCTGGGTATAACCAGGTATTGCATCGCTGGGGCAAACCTGCTGGGCGTACTGTAGAAACATACTGCTAACGAGGAGGTGGTGAGGCAAAAGCCATGGCTAATTTTACGGAAATAGATGAGGCGCGAAAGGTACTTGGCTTGAGTGAAGCGGCAACACTGAAGGAGATAAAAAGAGCCTACAGAACGCTGGCCCATCGCCATCACCCCGACAAGCGCAACAGCACTGCCAGTGAGGAGTCCGAGGAAACAATGAAGAGATTGAATTGGGCATACAAACTGCTCGTGGATTATTGCGATAACTACAAGTATAGCTTCAGCGAAGAGGATGTGGCTAGAACTTATCCCCATGACGAGTATCTCAGAAGGTACTACTATGGCTGGTTTGAGGGTATCTAGTAAATATAATGCAATCTTTTGAAGGGGGCATGAGATGGAAGAAAGAGACGTGGTCATTATCGGAGCCGGTCCTGCCGGATTGTCGGCAGCAATCTTCACCCAGCTCGACGGCTGGAGCACACTGGTGCTGGAAAGCAGCTGGGTAGGTGGGCAGGGTGCCATCGCCTACACCGTGAGCAACTACCCCGGTTTTCCACCCGGTGACGGGGCGGAACTGATGGAAAGCATGGAGAAGCAGGTGACCTTGGCACCTCCAGCAGGAGTCGGGGCAGAGTTGAGGCGCGAAAGGGTTATCAGTCTTAATACCGAAGATAGAATTGTTACTACAGAGTCAAATCAGTACAGGGCGCAGGCAATCATTCTTGCCACGGGCAGTACCATGCAGCAGCTTGGCGTACCAGGAGAGGACAGGTTTGTCGGCAAGGGCGTATCCTATTATGCCAAGCGTGATGTAAATCAGTTCAGCGGCAAGAAGGTCTTGGTGGTAGGCGGTGGGAACACAACTGTCAAGAGTGCGCTGTTAGCCAAAACCGTAGCCAGCGAGGTTACTCTGATACACCGGAGGGAATCACTGAGGGCATATCCTGCCATGGTCGAGAAACTGCAAAAAGGAGGGGTTCAGATCTGGTATAACACCGAGCTAAAGGAAATAAAGGGTGGTGACCATGCGGAGACGGCCGTCGTGTCAAACAACAAGACGGGTGAGCAGAAGGAGATAGCGGTTGATTGGATAGTTATCTGTGTAGGGACAGAGCCCGATACCAGGCTGGTGCAAGAGGCAGGGCTGGAAATGAAAGGTGCTTTGGTAACAATCAATAGCAAGATGATGACTAGCAAATCAGGAATATTTGCTTGCGGAGAGATTACCGGTGGTGAGCGCCATCTCATCACGGCAGCCAATGAAGGAGCCCTCGCTGGCATGGCTGGTAGCGAGTACTTGGCACTGGAGAAGGTAAAGAGAGGCGAGATGTTCGAGGGAGCCAAGAATGGCAAGTACGCTGACGAGTATTTAGCAATGCTCAGCTAGGGGGTATATTTTGCC
>CAZQDF010000221.1:0-3014 GCA_964592065.1 uncultured Dehalococcoidales bacterium
ATGAGTCCGGATACCACATGTGTAGAGGTACCATCCCTGTTTTAATAGTCAATGCTATTATGAACAAGGTTAAGGCTATCTTGTCCAGCATACCATATTGCATTACATTGGCCAGAGCCCCTATATTGAGCGAGTTATATTGGGCATAGAGCAAGCCCACAGCAAATAGGAACATAAGTCCCGCAACCGCAGATATGACTATATATTTGAACCCTCCCTCCAGCGCATCGGCAAATTTTGTTCTAAAAGCAATCAATGCCCCTCCAGCAATAGAACTTATCTCTAAAAAGACAAACAAATTAAATAAGTCGCCAGCGAACATCATGCCGAAAGTACCCGCTACCATAAGCAATAAGAGGGTATAAAACCTATTCTGCCCTGTCTCCTTGCTCATATGAGAAAGAGAATATATAGCTGCGGTTAAGGAAACAGCCGCCCATATTATGCCCATGAATATGGACATGGCATCGACTTCCAGGATTATGCGAACTGGCACCATATAGTGTTCAGGGATGGTAAGATTCGGAGAAGCGGCTCCTAGGGCATAGACGTGTATTCCGTTGAGGTAGATATCCCTGGCTAGAATTATAACCAAGAATCCTACAAATGCCAGACTGGCTACCACCAACACATTTCTAGCTTTTACGCTTGCCCTGCCAATCAGGGGAGTTAAGAACGCCACCAGCAGTGGGATGGCTATTATCAGGATAGGAGAGTGCGTCAGCAGTTTGTCCAACCTATCATCCTTTCAGTATCCTAGATTTTTCTGAATCTGTGCTTCCAGTGTGACGATAAATATGCACGACCATGGAAAGCATCAGAGCTAAGATTGCTACAGCAATAACAATACTGGTGAGAGTCAGAGCTTGAGGCACAGGCAACACCATAATTCCCGGAGGAGCATTGGTGTAAATAGGGGCAACCCCACCTTCTCTATAGCCCAAGGTGATCAAGAACAGGTTAACGCCTGACGCCAGGACACTCAGGCCCATTACCAGTTTTATCATATTCCTCTTGGAGACCATAATGTAAAAGGCAATGCCTATTAATACTGCTACCGCCAAAAAGGGACCATTGAAAGGAATGCCTCCTGTCATTCTTCCACCTCCGCGACATTGGTGGCTAAAGCCATGACTAGAAGGATGGCAGATAGCCCAGCCAAGACTTTCAAACCTACAGCTAAGTTCATAAACGGAATTACTCCACCGGTCCACATATCCCCGGGGTTAGAGCCAAAAGCGGGAATATGACCGAAAATGGGGGAGCCAACAAGGAAATTATAAAAGAACACGACGGCTAAGCCACCAAATGCCAAGCCGATGAATACCAGTGCCCCACTGCTTTCCAAGGCGGATAGATTGTGTTCCTTTAGACTTTTGTGAAGGTAATCGGAGCCAAAAGCAACAACAAACAAGGCTACGCCAGAGGCAAATACAGCACCGCCCTGAAACCCACCACCGGGAGTCAAGTGCCCATGCATAATGATGTATAGCCCGTAGATAAACACAAAAAGGGTCAAAAGGCTAGCCATGCTACGCACAATCTTAGACATCTGGCTTATCCCTCCTCCTTCTTCTTTTTCCTAAATAGCATTACCACGCCAGTTACTGCGGTAAACAGAATAGTAGCCTCTCCTAAGGTATCAAAGCCTCTATAATCAAAGACAACGGCAGTAACCGCATTATTGGTCCCAGTTTCACTCTGCGTATTTTGTATTATGTAGTCATCCATTTCAGATGGCGGATACCCAAAGGGATGAAGCAGTAACGCCGCTGCTACCAGAAAGCCGATAAAGACGGCCAAGGATACCGCCATAGCAATTCTTCTCATACTCCTCTTACTGACGCTTTGTTGCCCTTATGGCCAAGACATAAATCGCCACGGTGATAGCTGCTCCTACCCCTGCTTCGGCAATAGCCACGTCGGGCGCTTGAAGTAAATAAAACTCTAATGCTAAGAGTAGGCTCATGGCAGCTAGACTTATTGCAGCAGCGATGAGGTCTTTGAATATAGCTACCAACAATGCACACGCTACGATCAAAACAGGGATAATTATGTGCAGAACTCCTGATTCAATCATTGTTCTTGCTTCTCCAAGTCATCCACTACCGCTCGAGCCGGCCGGACTCCACTTCTATGTGCTGCTCTACCAATAGCATGGGCACTGGTAGGATTAGTCAGCATAACAACTATCAAAGCAATAAATGCATGTATGGATAAGATTGATTGCGAAGAGAAAGCACCTTCAGTTACCCAAACACTTATGGATTGTATCATCACGGCCGCAATCAAAAATATGGAGCCAAAGGTAGTGCATTTCGTTCCAGCGTGCAACCTGGTATAGACATCAGGAAAGCGGTGCAGGCCGACCGCCGCCAGGAGGTTCAAAAAGCATCCGATGCCTATACATATGTAGGTGATTACATCCAGTATCACTAGAATTTGCCTTTCTCAATATACTTGGCTATGAAAAGGGTAGTGATAAAAGAAAGCATGGCATAAACGATAGCCACATCAACATATATTACCTCTTTAAATGCCATTCCCAAGATAACCATGGACACTACAATTATAGTGTTTAGGGTGTCCAAAGCTACCAATCGGTCTGGTGTGGTAGGGCCCATGGCCAACCTGATGAGAATTATGAGTATGCAAGCAGCGAGGAATATGGCTATAGGAAGCCACATTATTCCATCACTCTCCTCGCCCAATCAGGGAATGTACCACACACGTACTTGTAATCTCTGGGCATTTTTGCTAAGGCCTCTTTCTTCACATTTATCCAATGGACATATAGGTCATTTGTTTCTTCATCCACATCCACGCTCAGAGTTCCCGGAGTAAGGGTTATGGAGTTGGCAAGCATCGTTAGACCAGCATCTGTCTTTAGCTTGGGGGAGATCTTCACTATGCCTGGGTTTATCCTTCCTGTTATTACCCTATAGGCCACATCAAAATTTGCCTTTGCCATTGCTGGAAAAAATGGCCACACAATGTAAGCCAGCAGCAGAAAA
>CAZQDF010000222.1:0-2989 GCA_964592065.1 uncultured Dehalococcoidales bacterium
CCCCTCTATTGAGCAACTCCTTCTCTCCAGGAACATTTAGCTGGCGAGGGCGCTTCCCAGTGGCAAATATGACTGCCTTAGATTGATAGGTTTCCTCTTTATCCGATATGACTTCGAAGCCCTCATTTGTCCTGGATACGCTTTCAGCTCTTTGACCAACCTTCATATCCAGAGGGAACTGCTTTACCTGCTCTTCGAATTTCCGCATTAACTCAGGGCCTTCAATGAATTGGTATCCCATATAGTTTTCCACGCCAGCTGTCCAGAGAACCTGTCCTCCTACGTCGTAACTGACAAGTAATGTATGTAGCCTTTTTCTCGCTGCATAGACTGCCGCTGTCATCCCGGCAGGCCCAGCACCAATGATAACCAGTTCATACATAGCTTCCTTTAATGAGCTAAAGACCTAGCTTTTGTCTTAGCTCCTCTTCATTGAATCCCACCAATATCTCGTTATCGAAGCAAATTGTGGGAACACCTAAGGAACGACATTTTTTCGTCATTTCCTCGCGGGCCGCTTTATCTTCAGCTACATTGAATTCTTGGTACTTTACGCCGTTATCATTCAGGAATTTTTTGGCCATTCTGCAATAAGGACAGCCGGGAGTGGTGTAGATTTTAACCTCTCGTGCCATTTTTAACTCCTTAGATTCCAGGCAGAAGGGCAGAGCAGATAGGAATTATTTGACCTTGACCTCAACTTTCTTTGGTTTGGCTTCCTCAGCTTTAGGCAGGGTGATCTCCAGGATGCCATTTTCGTAGCTGGCTTCTACTTTTCCTGCCTCTACTGCTGCTGGCAAGGCGACAGAGCGTGAGAATTTGCCATAGCACAGCTCGCAACGGTAGTAATCTTCGTCCTTGACTTCGGCTTCAGTCTTCCGCTCCCCCTTAATGGTCAAAGTGTCGCCTAGAACTGAGATATCCAGTTCCTCCTTTTTCATCCCGGGAAGCTCAACTCTAACTATGAATTTGTCATCCTTTTCATACATCTCCACACCTGGAGTCCAGCCTACTTCTTCAGTAGGCACCCGCCACCAGGCTAGGGGGCGTCTCCACGTCATGAGTGGGTACCTCACCATTTCGTCCATACGGCGTTCCGCCTCCCTAAGTTCGTCCCATGGACGCCATCTCTCAACCGCCATATCTATTCACCTCCTTTTTTTCTTCAGTTATAGCAAGAAGTGTGCTCTGCCCCCTGCCACCAATTAGTAAATGAAAAAGGATGCTGAGTATTTATGCTCAGCATCCTGCGCAAGCGCCTATTTTGCGGGGCTACCCTCGCTTGCATCTTATATAGGTGTGCCCTCAATCTCAACCGCATTATCCGTCCCCCTTAAGGCAAAGCAAACGATGAGGTTAGTGAGTCAGTACAATAGACAAGGACAGCCTGTTTGTCAAGTAGGCGAAACTTAAAACTTTGTAAAAATCTGCAGTGTGACTTTCATCTCAACATTCTCGTTCAGCTTTTCTGGTATTCTTTAATTATTGTCAATAGTGTGAAGCCTCTTTATTAATTTGCCAAACGGCAGCTGCAAAATCACTGCCTGGTGTCTGGAGACACAAGCTGCTGACCCAGGCGAAATGCCTCTTGTAAAGCCGTTGGATATTCTCTAATTTGGGCTTTGCTGTCGATTCCTCTAATTAGCAAATCCCCAGAATATTTCACGCCGATGGCATCGAAGAAATACTTCACCGTGAGTACCGCACCATCAAAAAGCCGTTTCCCTCGGGTGGCACCGACAGAGATAAACACTCCCCTCCGTATTTGGTTATCCTCTTTCCCCATACCCAGAACGTGTCTTCTTACCCAAAGTGCTTGACATCTATCTACTATGGCTTTCGCCTGGCTGGTAATGCTGTAAAAGAATATTGGCGAAGCGAAGATAATATGATCTGCCTCCAGAAGCTTCTCGTAGAGCCATTGCATATCATCCTTAATGGCACAATTGCCATCTTTGAGACAGGCGTATATTTCCCGACATGGGGAGATTTTGAGCTGCGAAACCACCACTTTTTCCACCTCCGCTCCCGCCTCCTTGGCACCTGCTAGTGCCTTATCAAGAAGAATCTCGGTGTTACCCTGCCTTCTGGGGCTACCCATGATACCTAGTACCTTCATGTTCCTTTTAAGTAGGAGCTCCTTTTTATTTTAGGGGGAGCAGGCAAAATCCCAAGGGAGTGAAGGATTGAGTTAGCTCACCCACCCATAATTTGGAGCACCATCTCCCTCGACCTTGGGCGGTTGTCGAAATCAATGAAAACTATCTGCTGCCACGTGCCCAAAGTTAACCTCTTCTCCACAAAAGGTATAGTCAGTGAAGCTCCGAGCATAGAGGCACGCACATGAGAGTGACCATTCCCATCTCCCCAAGCTTTGTTATGCTCATAAGGGATATCCTGGGGTATCACCCTATCCCACATGTTTTTGAAATCACCAAGAAGTCCAGGCTCATACTCAATAGTCGTTACTCCCGCTGTTGAGCCGGATATGAACAAAGTGACCGTGCCATTGCTCACCCCTGATTGCTCTAACTCTCTTGCCACTTGAGAGGTTACATCGATAATGCAAATACTATGTGGTTCAGAAGGGGGGTTAGTTTGAAAGCTGAGACTTTTTGTAATGACCAAGATGCACCTCCTAGCTTCTATTATACCAAAGTATGGGCATATTAAATTTAGGAAAGGAGGGCGAGGGAATAGCAAAGGTAAACGTTGCACAATTCGATGAGATGTTTGATCCAATCAGGCTAACAAATTTGGCTTAGGCAGACTTGACAGTGAATGGCTTGACTACTTAAAGTGTGCAATAACTCAATATGGCGGAGTAACCCAAAACAACTCGTGTTGACTTGAGTGACATCTGTACCATTTTATTTTGAAAGGGCGAAAAGCAGTAATGCAACTTAAGCTGACTTTCCTGGGTGCGGCACAGAATGTAACAGGCTCCCGTTATTTATTGGATACTGGCAGTACGAGAATCCTGGTAGAT
>CAZQDF010000223.1:0-2971 GCA_964592065.1 uncultured Dehalococcoidales bacterium
TGGCCACGGCAGGGCTGTGGATTTCAAAAATACAGTGATAATCATGACCAGTAACTTAGGCACCGAGGAATTCCAACGTTCAGACATCGGCTTCTCTTACAAGAGAGAGGGCGACGAGCAAAGAATGAGAACAGCTATAGAGAGCGCCTTGAAGCGAACCTTTCGCCCCGAGTTGCTCAATAGAATAGACGATGTCACCATATTTCACCCTCTGACAGAGGAGAACTTAAAGAGCATTGTTGACCTGCTAATTCACGAGGTAGAACAGAGGTTAGTTGAGCGAGGCATCAAACTTGAGGTTACTGATGAAGCCAAGGCTTGGTTAGCCCAGGAAGGTTTCGACCCGATTTACGGAGCTCGCCCTTTACGCCGGGCTATTCAGCGCTATTTGGAGAACCCCATATCAACCAGGATATTGCAGGGCGAGTTTAAGGAAGGAGACACCATAGCTATCAATTTACAAGAGGATAACCTGAGTTTCACTGCCATGAAGACTGCCAAGGTAAAAACGTAAATATTGGTTTCTCCCAAATAATTTTCCTGTATAATACAAGTTCGTGAGAAGAAAACCTACTAAACGGGAAGCCTTGATAGGCGGCCTATCTCTGGCAGTTACCATAACCCTATGTGTTGTCATCATTCAGCATCGAAGCTATTTAGAGCAGATAGCACAATATGGCTACATTGGTTGTTTCGTCACCAACATACTTGCTAGCGGGACTATAGCTACGCCCGGTCTCGGCATGATAATTACCTTCACCTTGGGCGGAGTGCTAAACCCCGCCATAGTAGGTGCTGTAGCTGGAATTGGTGAAGCTCTAGGCGCTGTTAGCGCATATTTTACTGGCTATAGTGGCAGAGGATTATTCCGAGACAGTAACAATAGCCTTTACCTTCGTTTTAACGATATGCTTCATCGCCATGGCTCTAAAGGCGTCTTTTTAATGGCGTCTATCATCAACCCCTTTTATTACCCCTTCGCCCTGTTTATGGGCATGATTCGCTTCGGATTTGCGAGATTTTTCCTCGCGACTTGGGCGGGAAGGACAATTAAGAATATGGTTCTAGCCTACCTGGGATACTTTGGTTTACGCACCATATTGCAATGGCTAGGCTTAAGCCTTTAACTTGAGTTCCCCAACCCCTTTTGTTATATTTATGAACTGCGTGGGGCTGTAGCTCAATCGGGAGAGCGTTTGACTGGCAGTCAAAAGGTAGAGGGTTCGAATCCCTCCAGCTCCACCAGTAGCGTACAGTAGACAGAACTGGTACCTCTTCTATGATTAGTTCTTTTGGTGGCAGCAGTATCGTGTGGGGTGATGGGCTTGCCCCTTTTTCTGTACCAATTGCGGTGAGCCGAAGGCCTGAATATAGCGAAAGGGAAGCGTGTTAACCTCATGACACTCAGAGCAGGTTTTGCAAGGCAATTTCCTTATCTATTTGAGATCGCTTTGGCATTCCGTGCCTTGCAATGACAAACAGGGAGACGAAGTATCACTAACCATATTGTCGAGTACAGCTATTTGATCCTCTAGCTAAGCCATGCTAAGCTCAGATTGCTATGTCCGGGAATCTCGATGGAGGCCAAAGGTGGCTAGCCCAAGCCCAAGGGGACTTAGCCGATGACAGGGTGCTACTCAATGCTCAGTCCTGCGCCAATGGCTGCTTCCATTAGGCTCAACAAGCGGTGGAGAAGGCCGCCAAGGGCTTGTTATACTCCATCAATTATGTCGAAGAAATCATCTCTTGGATACCGCCGCTCTCATTGACTATTTAGCTGGAAGGCAAGCAGTATTGATTAGCGCTAATATGAGGGGCAATCCTGTGAATGTGAGCAGAATGCTGGAGCAACCCGGGTGAACCTCCTTCCCCCACTTTGTCCCCAAAAGCCAATTTTACTATTTACTTTTGGGGTATAATTTCGTTTATAATAGTAGCATGTCATTACAAGGAGTCTTTCCCTTTGCCATTGCGAGGCACAAAGTGCCGAAGCAATCTCACAGGAGGTTACCGCGCTTCTCCTTCGCTATACTAAGGGCTTTGGCTTATTGCACGGACATGATAAAATGGGCTCACAATGACAACGGAATGCAATGAGAGTAAGATTTAGTTAGGAGAGAAACTAAGAGGAGGTTAAATAAATGAAGCTATTATCTCGGTCGATTATCGCTTTGCTCATTTGCCTTATAGCTATTCCCATCATGGCTACACCCGTCCAGGCCACCGGGGCCTTCTATCTTTCAAAGGGTAGCATCTCAAGCGACGAGGGTTATGTAGGAGATGAGATAAGAATATCTGGTCATTGGGATGACACTCATGGTTCTTATATTTATATCTATTATGAACTATATAACGAGGATGAAGACGATTGGGATTATGTGAGAGCAAGTTACTCCGAACATGATACCGTGAACAATCTGTACTATTTTTACTGCGATTTTGAGATACCAGAAAGCTGCATGGGAGAACACGACATTTTTATCTGTTATTCTGGCGACCCCGATCATGATGTTGATACCGTGCAGTTCAACGTTTATCCCTCAATAGAGATAGATGAGACAGATGGGCCCGTAGGGACCGAGGTTGGGGTGACAGGCAAGGGATGGCATGAGAATGAGTCGGAGATTGAGATAAGGTTTTACCTCAAGGACCCTGGCACTTCCCATTTAGATGATAGGGATTACTATTTTAAGATACCTGCTCAGGACATCGAGGTTGATGATTATGGAAGCTGGGAGGACTTTACCTTTGAGGTGCCCCCGTCCAAGAAAGGAGACCACAAGGTCTACGCCGTGGGTGACAAGGCTGACGATCTTATAAATGATAAAATTAAAGGGGCAGAAGAAGAATTTGAGGTTCTGCCGGGGATAAGCTTAGACACTACTGAGGGTTATATCGGCGATAGCTTAGAAGTGACGGGCAGCGGATTTGAGGAAGATGAGGAGAGTATCAGGATATTGTTTGATAACGC
>CAZQDF010000224.1:0-2968 GCA_964592065.1 uncultured Dehalococcoidales bacterium
TACGTTTAAGCTCACCGCAGCGATATAATTTAAGATATGAAGGCTCCATCCTCTGCCATATTCCCAGTCATCGTATTGGGGGATTTCATTGTAGCAATTATAGTCTATCGACCGTTTGCCTCCAAAATTTGCGCCCGTTAAACAAAACGTCATAATGTGCAGGCCTCCCATGTAATGTTCCGAGTGTACCGGAAGCCTAGCTGTTAAACTGGACTGTGGCAAACTGCCAATGATACCAAGCAACAGAGAGTTTATTCTATCCGCGCCGGTGAAAAACAAGAAAGACACTTTACCTATGAGCAGCACCTTCTGGGGCTTTATAGTTTAGGTTGAATAAGGGGGGATTAGCTCAGTTAGGAGATGCAACCATATGACTATTTGAAGAGAGGGGAGCATTTCAGCCTTCAGGTTCAAAAAAAACACGCAACATTGGCTTTCCCATAATGTCACTTTCCATAGTGCTCACCCCAACCACCATCAGAAGAACAATACTGCGCATGGTGAGTATTATATGCCCAGCACCGGTAACCGCTTTTCTGTTGCTATTCTACTTCATGGCCTGGGAGAATTGGGAGACAGGAACTCGATACCCTGCAGGATGCTGGCACGGGATCTGGCAAAAATAGGCATAGCTTCCTTTATAAGTTCAACCTTTGGAATGGAGCGCGAGACTCAATTATAACCCGACGGCAGACCAACAAGAAGCCAAATTGTCGTACCAATGGGCTACCTCTCCCCTCCAGTAAGGAGCTCCTCCAGTTGGTCCAACGCGGCCTTTAGAGCATCCAATTCTTCCCCATAGCCAGCCCAATCACCCGCCTTAAGGTACTGCTGCGCCTTATCATAATGCTGCTGAGCCTCCTCAATTAGACTGGCTACATCAGCAGCTACTGGCTCCTCTGGTTCTGCTGGAGCTGGCGGCTCAACCTCTGGCTCAGTCGGTGGTACCTCAGTACCGAAGATAGCTGCGATACTTTCCTCAAGTGTAGGTTCCATAGCTATCTGCTCACCAGCAGCCACAATAACCCGCTTCAGCTCTGGAAGCCCACCAGCCTCTGCCTGGAGGAAGACCGGCTCCACATATAGATTGGATTTGCCTAAGGGAATCATCAGCAGGTTGCCGCGGATAACTCGAGAACCACCGCGACCCCACAGGGCAAGCTGCTCAGTGATGATGGTGTCCTGCTGGATTCGGTTCTCTATCTGGCTGGGCCCATACACCAGCCGCTCCTTGGGGAAATGGTAAGCAAGCAGCTTCCCATAGTTTTCTCCATCGCAGCGGCCAGCAATCCAGCCAATAGTGTTATTCTTGTTCACCGGGGTGAAAGGCAACATGAGCAGGAACTCCTCCTTCTCCCCATCGGGCAGGCGCATGATGACATAGTAGGGTTCCAGAAGCTGTTCTGAGCCAGCGTAGACCTCTCTGGGCACAGCCCACAGGTCTTCCTTGTTGTAAAATACCCGGACATCACGCATGTGGTAGCTTTGATATACCGAGGCCTGGATGTTGAACAGGCCTTCAGGATAACGGAGGTGGGCTCGCAGGGACTCGGGCATCTGCTCTATGGGGACGAAGAGCTTGGGGAAGATGGCCTGATAGGTCCGTATTAAACCATCCTCTGGCTCAGTAACATAGAAAGTAACACTGCCATCGTAGGCATCAATGACTACCTTAACGCTGTTACGAATATAGTTTAGTCCATCTCCAAGCGGCTCAGAATAGGGATAGCGGTCAGTGGTAGTATAAGCATCCTGTATCCACAATAGCTTTCCGTCCACCACTACCAGATAGGGGTCGCTATCCAGCTTCAAAAATGGCGCCAGGTGATTCACCCTCTCGCTTATATTCCGATAATAAAGTACTTTGCTCCCAGAGGTTAACTCACCACTGATAAGGATATTGAAATCACCAAATTGCCAAGCATAGACTAATCGGCGAACAAAACTGCCTATGTTAACCCCACCCTCACCCTGGTAGTAACCGTAGACGTTCTCATCCCCCATAGGATAATCGAATTCCTGGGTCTCTGTGTTCACAATCACGTAATCATTAGTCTTTTCCCCGAAGTATATCTGAGGCCGCTCTATATTGAAGTCGCCAACTGGAGGTATATCCTTTATCAGTAACTCAGGTAGTCCTTCAGGACTGACTTCATTAACCGGGCTTAATGCAACACCATAGCCGTGGGTAAATTGTAGCCGACGGTTGACCCAAGTCTGCGCCTCTCCAGCCAATTTCTCCGCAGATAATTCCCGGGCCGATAGCATAACCTGGCGGTATTTCTCATCAATGACATAGCGGTCTACATCAACATCCTGAAAGTCATAGTAGAGTCGAATGGCCTGAATCTGGTTATAGGTATCCTTTAGCGGGCGATGATCCCAGAGCCTGATGTTGTGGATTGTCTCATCATTTTGGACTACATCCTGGGCACTTGGTGCCTTCTCTGCAGGAAACGATTCCTCCTCGACCTGACTCAGCGCGAAGGCCTCCCTGGTAGATTGGATATTGTACTCTATATAGGGCCTCTCCCGAGCCAGCTCATTTGGCTGCACCTGAAAGCGCTGTACCAGGGCAGGGAATATCGCTCCGACGATGATGGCAGCCACTATCCATCCCCCGATGCCATAGATTGCCCAGCGAAGCTTGCGCCGCAATAAGAAAAATAGAATGATTCCCATACAGATGATCGCTACTGCCAACAGAATCCACTGTGCTGGAAGTTGAGCATGCATATCAGTATAACTGGCTCCGAAGACCACCCCCCGCCCGGAGAAAACCAGTTCCCAGATGCCAAGCCAGTAACCCCAGGCGGCAAGGCCCAAGATAGCCATGAACAACCCACCACCGTGGCCTAATACCCGCTTGGCGAAGTCGAACTTAAGACGCTGTGTCCCATAATTCAGAACATATATCACAACACTAGCAATAAGCGTGACTATCAGCGCAGCTAGGAACCAGCTTCGC
>CAZQDF010000225.1:0-2918 GCA_964592065.1 uncultured Dehalococcoidales bacterium
TTGCTTTTGGCAAGTGACAACAACTTCAACGACTCCCAAAGGAATCTCTTCCTGGTGTTTGAGATCGTTCCATAGTTACAAGTCACTGTTGGCCTTGCGTGATGAAAGGACAACTAGAGAGAATGGTCAGAAAGCTAAAACTCCTCATTCCCCTGGGTGATGTGCGAGCTCCGGCACAAAGACCGGTCGCGTGTAGGCTTAACTGCCGACATTGAAACAGCTTGACAGGGAGTTAAAGCCGTTACTACCCTAGGCCGAAAATATGGTAAAATGTGAAACGTGTTTCTCCACGACATCCCAGTAGTTTGCTGGCAGCCGTGGAGAAGTAGCTTCAACAAGGAGGTTTTTGCGATGAGGAAGAGTACGCTCGTACTATGTCTTTTGCTGTTGGCATTGGGGTTGGTTCTTTCGTTGACAGCTTGCGGACCCAAGGAGGAACAACCCCCCGCCGAGCTACCTCAAGAAGAAACAGTAACCACCCCCGCAGAGGAACCGGCAACGGAGGCACCTGCAACAGAGACACCCACACCAGAGACACCACCAACGACAGCACCGATAACGGAGGCACCGCCAGAAGAGATTTTTGCTGGATCCTCAGCGGCCCTACAAGGGCTTGAAAGCTATCGCTATCTCAGTCTTTTCAAGTTCGAAACCGAGGAGGAGGCAAAGATCACCGCTGGCTCCGTCAAGATCGAGGGAGAGTATGTTCCCCCCGATAGAGAGCACGTCACATGGACGGATCTAAGCACTGGGGAGAAATTCGAGGTAACCCGCATTGGTGATGAGGCCTGGCTGAGAGAGGACGATGAATGGACGGAGGTACCAGTCCAGGTTGCCGAGAGCACGATGCAAATGGTCTCCCTTTTCTCTCCTGCCAATAGCTGGGGCACACTCTACGAAGGATTGCCCGATGCCTCTAACCTTGTCGACAAGGAAGTTGTAAATGGCATTTCCTGTTTTCACTATGCCTCAAGCTACAACCAGTGGGGAGCAGCTTTCAGTGAGGAGCTCACTGAGGCAAAAGGTGATATCTGGATTGCAGAGGAGGGTTTTCCCGTAAAGTACCGCTTCAAAGCCTCGGGGACAGATTCTGAGGGCAATAATGGATCCGTCGAATGGTCGATGGAGCTTAAGGACGTGAACCAAGCCATCTCCATCGAACCACCGATGTAAGGCTGGTCTCTCTCGCTTCGGGACCCTGATACAGCCGATCAATATGGAAGAGTAGATCTTCTGCATCAGAGGTTTGGGTATATAACTTGATCATTCCCTGTAGTCTTGCTACAGGGGATGATCAGTTTAAACGCGTTTCTTGATTCTTCGCTGTTTCATTTGGGTAACTTAAGAGAAAGGCTTCAGCCTCTCGCAGAGCCGCAGAGAACGCAGAGAGTGAAAATCTATAATCCTTGGCGATCTTAGCGTCTTGGCGAGAGAAAGGGAATACGGCTTCTCAGCCTGGAGCGTGAGGAAGCTAGGAAGTCATAAGAAGTCAGAGACAAGAGGTGAAAAATGATAACCTTTCCTGGCTTCCTGATAGTTCAAAAGCCTCTCGCTTTAAGTGGGTAGCCCGAAGCCGAGCTTGTCCGCACGAGAGCACCGGGTTACCCACACCGAATAGCGAAGAGCCCCCTTTTTCATCCTGGTGATCTTACCCGCCCTCAAACGCGCCATACCATAAGAGACTACCTCGCACAAGAGCTATTTCCAGAACTCCCAGAATCTTCTAACCACCAGTCTTGCTTGCACCGTTCCGTTTTTAAGCGTTAGGTAGAAGTCCATGATGTGTTCCTCTCCGGTCCGCAAGTCCGTCAGTGTGCAAACGGCGCTTGCTCTACCGCTGATACCGCTCTCACCGATACGTATTTCGATATCTCCGAGATTGATAGCAATGTCCGTGATCTCAAGTACGGCATCGGCTTAATCGACGCTTCCAACAATGGTGATCCTCTTTTCGCCTAACGTAAGCTCGAGTCCCTCTATGAAAGGCCCCTGGATAATCTCGCCTTGTGGGGCCTCCTCAAAATTGGGGGATTTAAGAGCGACGGTCTCCACACCAGCCAAAGGATCCCCCGCCGGCCAAAAAACCACAACCAAAATAGCGATCGCAACGACCGCGCCCGCAAGAATTACAAACCTCCAATTGCGCTTCATAGGTACCTCTCCTCTTATGACGTTTTTTGTCTCAACGTTCCTATTCTAGAGACATTCGCCGTACCGTAAAGACCTTATGGTACTTCGCTCTGAGTAGGATGGCAAAACCGCAGAAGTAGCGTCGCCGCTATTGCCAACCCCTTTCTGTTCCTCTTTCTTGTTTGCGGGAAACGCGGAGGAAGAGTAGACTTCCCTCATAATGAAAACGGTAAGATTCTATACTTACTCGGTCTTGCTCGGAATAGGAGCAGCCCTCGTTGGACTGGTGATCGGCTTCCTGATCGACACCCCATCGGCAGCAGTCGCCTCAATTCTTATCGTCATTGGTCTCTTGTTTGTTGCAGGGGCAATCCTGCTTGCACGGCGGTTTAAAAAGCATATCCTCAGTAAAGAACCCCACAGCAAGCTGCGGGGCATTAATAAGGCAGAAACCTAGAGGTCTAAGCGAAGTTGGTCTTCATACTGCGACTTGATGTACCGCGTTGTCGCATCGGAAATAACGTCGCACACAAGGTGCGACGCTACAAAACATCTGTAGCGTCGGGACTTGTGCCCAACGTCAAGAACGTCGCACATAAAGTACGACGCTACATTTTGGCTCTTAGGAAACCAGGAACTCAGGAAATGATCTGGCTTTCTGGCATATCACCCTTCTTGCCCCTGCCTCCTGGTTATAGGTCTTCTCATGGATTCCTGGCTTCCTTATAAAATTCCGGTCGGCTCGTAGGATTCGACAAGGATGACCTCGAGCGGGGTATTTCACTCAA
>CAZQDF010000226.1:0-2911 GCA_964592065.1 uncultured Dehalococcoidales bacterium
AAGAACTTGCTAAAATCCCTGGACAAGTGTTACCTATGTGGTCAGCCAGCACAACTCGTTGACGAGATTATGTTAATTGTGGTAACCTCTGCTTTGGGAAGGAGGAGGGATGGCCGGTTCTACATGAGCATCAGTTCCATAATTATCAGTTGTGTAAGTGAAGTAAACATATTATGACGAGTTCCCAAGAACAAGGAATAAATAATGTGGATACTTATTCGGAGTATTTAATAAGGGAGTATTTATGTTAAAGACAGCTAAAGAATATATAGATAGCATGCGTGAACTCAAAGAGAACCTCTATTTACTTGGAGAAAAGATAGATAATTGGGTTGATAATCCTATCATCAGGCCATCGATGAATGCCGTAGCAATGACCTACAAGCTTGCTCACGAGCCTGAGACCAGGGACTTAGCAGTTACAAAATCGATGCTAACAGGGAAGGAAGTGAATAGATTCAATGCGCTTTACAAAAGCCCTGAGGATATGGTCAAGAAAGTAAAGTTACAGAAGGTATTGGGACAGAGGACAGCCTGTTGTTTCCAAAGATGTGTGGGCATGGACGCAATTAACGCCGTTTTTAGCACCACTTATGAAATTGACGAGAAATATGGAACGGAATATCACAAGAGATTTAGAAAATGGCTGGAGTATGCTCAAGAGAATGACATTTGTATCCAGGGTGCTATGACAGATGCTAAGGGCCAGCGAGGGGTGCCCCCATGTAAACAGGCTGACCCAGATATGTTTCTACATGTAGTAGAGCGGGGGAATGACGGGATTATAATAAAGGGAGCGAAGGCAAGCCAGACAGGAACTGTGAATTCACACGAAATGCTTGTTATGCCAACCCTTAACATGCGAGAGGGTGATGAGGACTATTCAGTAAGTTGTGCTGTGCCCGTAGATTCCCCGGGGGTAATCCTTATCTATGGAAGGCAATCCTGTGATACTCGCAAGCTTGAGGAAGGTGACATTGATGTTGGCAACTACAACTTTGGTGGACAGGAAACGCTAACTATTTACGACAATGTTTTCGTGCCCTGGGATAAAGTTTTTATGTGTGGAGAAAAGGAATTTGCCATCATGCTGGTGGAGAGGTTTGCTGCCTATCATAGGCAGAGCTATGGTGGTTGTAAAGCAGGTATCGGTGATGTGCTCATTGGGGCAACAGCCTCAATGGCTGATTATAACGGAGTGCGCAGAGCTCCTCATATCAGAGAGAAACTCGGTGAGATGATTCATCTCGCTGAGACAGTACATGCCTGTGGGCTAGCCTCTGCCTACGAGGGGTGGAAGACTAAAGCTGGTAATTGCCAGAGCGACGTACTTATATCCAATGTATGCAAGCACAACGTGACCAGATTTCCCTATGAGCTTACTAGGCTTGCCGAGGATATAGCTGGCGGTATCTTAGTAACAACACCTGCCGAGAAAGATTTTAGGCACCCTGTGATAGGAAAGTATGTTGATAAATATTTAAGAGGGGTTCCTGATATCACCACGGAGGCTCGGTATCGTATGTTAACACTGATCCATGCTATGTCTTTCGGTCAAATTGCTCCTAGTTATCATACAGAATCAATGCATGGAGCTGGATCACCTCAAGCACAAAAGATTATGATCGAGCGTGAAACAGATATGGACCTTAAGCAGAGCCTTGCACGTAGTTTAGCTGGCATTGATGAGAGAGAGGATGTGCTAGATTCAAATTCAAAAGGTGGTTGGAAGAAGACAGCCGAGTTAGATTCTGATACCTGGCCGAGAAAGAAGTAAGATTAAGTGGAGACGTACCCTTAGTTTGAGCAAGAAGAAGACTGTGGCGAGCAAATTCAGACATTGAATTTAAAGAGAAAGGAAAACGAAAATGATGAGACGGTTTTTTGCCCCCAGGGAAATAGATTATGACTGGGGTGCCTTGGAAGCCCTGAAAAGAGTTAGCGGGAAAAAGGCGCTTATTGTTACCGGCCCTCTGGTGCAGAAGTTGGGGCATATAGCCAGGGTGGAGGCAATGCTTGAGGCAAATGGGATTGAGGCCAGTGTATTCAACAAAACTGAAGCTGACCCTTCAAGAGAGACTGTTATTAAGATAGCTACCTTGGCAAACGAGTTTCAGCCGGACCTATTCATTGTGGTGGGTGGTGGTTCCCCTATTGATGCGACTAAAGCCGCTTGGGCTTTCTATGAAAACCCCAAGCTTGCTACTATGCCATTGTCGGATGCTCCGAGGGCAGTGCGGCGGACTTCTTTTCGTCAAAAGGCGAGATTGATAGCTATCCCCACCACCAGTGGTACAGGGTCCGAGGTCACTAGCGCGGCGCTGATTACCGACCGCCAAGTTGACCCACCGTTTAAAGTTTTCCTTATGTCAGCAGATATGGCTCCTGATATTGCTATTATCGACCCTGAGCTTGCCCTCACTATGCCTCCCAGCGTTACAGCTAACACCGGATGTGATGCGCTGGTTCATTCCGTGGAATGTTTTTTGCTTACCCCTCCATCGGATATCGTTGACGGGCTAGCAATAAAAGCAGCCAACACCATTTTGACCTGGCTGCCTAAGGCAGTTGCCAATGGCAAGGATAGAACCGCTCGAGAAAAGATGCATTTGGCTGCCACTATGGCAGGCTTGGCTTTCTCAAATGGGCGATTGGACCTGGTTCACGCCTGTGCTCATCAAATAGAGGTTGCCTTTGATATTCCACACGGCCGAGCCTGTGCTCTTATGCTAAGCCATGTGCTAGCCTATCTTTTCCCCTTTGTAGCAGCTCGCGCAGGGGAGCTGGCAGTAGCGCTCAGTTTCCAAGCTGCCAGCGAGAAAGAGGCAATGGAAAAACTTATAGCAGCGATTGAGCAGCTTAAAAAAGATGTAGGCATACCAGCTTCAATAAAGGGAATAGGCACCGTTGA
>CAZQDF010000227.1:0-2898 GCA_964592065.1 uncultured Dehalococcoidales bacterium
CATTCATATCAACCAAGGCAAACTGTATTGCTTGAAGCTCGCCTATAGGTTTTCCATATAGCTGCCTTTCTTTGGCGAACTTTAAGGCAGCTTCGTAGCATCCCCTGGCGATCCCTAGACCAATTCCAGCAACCCCCGTTCGACCAATTACACTTATCGCAGATAGACCTATTCCTAATCCCTTTCCCTCTTGCCCTATCAGATTAGATTTGGGAACTCGGCAATTGGTGAAAGCCACCTCGTTGACCGGCGTAGTGCGAAATCCAGCAAGGTGTTCCCTCCTAGTAATTTCAAACCCAGGAGTTCCTTTCTCCACCAAAATCTCATTGAATTTGTCGTCGGTCTTGGCAAGGACGCAGGCAAGGTCAGCTACTCCGGCTAAAGTTATATAAACTTTCCTGCCATTGATTATAAATTCGTTTCCTGCAAGCTCAGCTGTAGTTTGAGTGGTTGTGGGGTCAGAGCCCCCCGAAGGCTCGGTAATGGCGTCGCATATTACCATCTCGCCTCTGCATAAAGGGGGAAGATATTTTTTCTTTTGTTCCTCCGTGCCGTAGGTTTGCAGAGACCAATGCCCCAAATGTCCCGTTTGGAAGAAGAAGCCCAATGGGGGATAAACTCGAGATATTTCCTCTATGGCTATCATCCGTGCCAGATGCCCCATCTCTGTCCCGTCATATTCCTTTGGTGTCATAATACCCACCAGTCCCATCTCAGCGGTTCTCTTAACAATGTCGAAGGGGAACTCCCCCTTCTCATCCAGCTCTAAGGCTCTTGGGGCTAATTCAGCGTCGGCAAACTCATGTACTGCGTCCCTCAGCATCTCCTGCTGTCTAGTAAGATTAAAGTCCATATTACCTCCTAATTTTTATGCTACTTCCCATATATTGACCTGCCAACCTCTGGTATTATCAACAAGGGTATTAACTGTTCCACCAATAGCTACACCATTGTCTAGAGCAGTTTCACTGGTTACAGGCAAAGGATTTGCAGCACTTATATCAGCACCGCTACCAAAAAACATTTCGTAATGTTCTTATTACTACACTTTCGAGCAATCTAGACCCCCTTTTTCAAATTCATTGGCATCAAGCTAATAATTTCATTATTTTTACACCATACTTTTTCAGTGGCTGGGTCTAAAGCGGCGTCAACTTTATGTCTTTCAACAATGGAGTAGCAATGTGGCAGTATTCTAGGTAGATATGGGAAAGTATGTCTTGGTGTTATAGAAACAAGTGCAATAACAAGATTAGCCTCAAGCACTAGCTCATCTGCCTTCCTTACTATTTTGATAGACTTATGGAAACAATTATTTGTCAATAGTGAATAAGGGGTGCGATATACTTCGTCAATAAACCGCATCATCTCTGCATTTTTCATAAAGCTGCTCATTATGCACCCCTCCTGAAGATTTCTGGTGCATAATAGAGGGTTAGCTGATGGCATTTTGGGCACTGTTTCCAAGCTGCATTTCTCGCAGCAACTCTTTTTGTCCTTTCATTCTCATACCAACCCATCTGAGTCCTACTCAATTAACCTAAATGCCATCACGTCCACCAATCCCAAATCGGTCAACCTTAGCTCGGGAATCACAGGCAGGGCAAGGAAGGAAAGCATGGAAAATGGCGCTGGAGGCAAGTTGCCCAGGCTAGCTGCAACTCTTTCCAGTTCTTCAAACTGAGTAACAACAAGCTCCGCAGGCTCTGGTGATAGCAAGCCAGCAATGGGTAAGGGCAAAGAGGCGAGAATTTCCTCGTTGGCGCAAACAACGAGACCACCTTGCAATTTTTGTATTTCCTCGATTGCTCTGAGGATATCAGAGTCATTGGTGCCCACTGCTGCTATATTGTGAGAGTCATGGGCTATGGATGAAGCTAACGCTCCCCTTTTTAATCCAAACCCCTTAACCAGGCCTACGCCGATATTGCCGCTGGCCTTATGCCTTTCCACCACCACAAGTTTTAGAATGTCTCTTTGTAAATCGGGCATGACTGCCCCATTTACAATGCCCAACCTTTCCATCCTTTTTTTAGTGACTATCTGCCCAGGGATGATTTCGATGACTGGGCGAGTTTCCTGGGAGAGATTGCCTCGCTTTTTGCTCGTAGCTAACAGCGATTTTGTAGTGAGGGGCTTAATATTCACTGTATCTGTTAGCTCTAGGGGAATATGGGGCAGGGGGAATATAGGTTTGCCCTGCTTTGCCACTAGCTTCCCTCTATAAAATACTCTATCTATTTCCAGTTTGGTGAGATTAGTAATAGTTATAAGGTCGGCTAGATAGCTTGGAGCGATGGCCCCTCTATCATAGAGCCTGAAATACTGAGCAGCATTGATTGTTGCCATCTGGATTGCTCGGACTGGTTCTAGCCCTCTGCTGATGGCTTTCCTGGCTACAGCATCAATATCACCTTCGTGAAGTAAATCGGAGCAACTGCGGTCATCTACCACGAAGAGGCATCTGTTATAGGTTTTGTCAGTAACCAAAGGCAGTAGAGCATCCAGATTCTTCTCCGAAGAGCCTTCGCGAATCATCAGGTACATCCCTCGCTCTAACTTCTCTCTACCTTCCTCCAGTGTAGTGGACTCGTGGTCGGAAAAGATGCCAGCAGCCATATAGGCATTCAGTTCCTTGCCACCGAGCCCCGGGGCATGTCCATCGACAACCCTGCCCCTTGAAGCAACGAGCTTATTCAAAACCTCCGCATTGCAGGCTAACACGCCGGGAAAGTTCATCATTTCCCCCAGACCGATTACATGGGGGTAAGCTAGAAGCTTCTTTATTTCCTCAATATCGATTTTGGCTCCTGATGTCTCCAAATTAGTTGCTGGCACACATGAAGGAACCATGAATAACATATCCAGGGGTAGGTTCTCCGCCCAATCCATGACAAA
>CAZQDF010000228.1:0-2889 GCA_964592065.1 uncultured Dehalococcoidales bacterium
TGGGGTATTCATAATCTATGAGTTTACCCGATAGGTAAGCATCATAAGCAGCCATATCAACATGTCCATGCCCGCTATGAGCAATCAAGATGGTTTTTGCCTCACCAGATTCCCGACACTTAAGAGCTTCATCTATAGCTACCTTGATGCAATGATTTGTTTCTGGGGCACTGATAATGCCCTCAGCGCGAGCGAAAATTACCCCAGCCTTGAAGGTGGCAATCTGATGCTCGGCTCTGGCTTCAACAAGCCCTAGTCGGTGCAGGTGGCATATAATGGGTGCCATCCCATGATAACGCAGCCCTCCGGCATGGACTGGGGGTGGAATAAAGCCATGCCCCAAGGTGTACATCTTAATTATGGGAGCAAGTTTGGCTGAGTCGCCAAAGTCATAGGCGTAGGGTCCCTTGGTCACGGTAGGACAGCTTGCTGGCTCCACATTGATGATGCGCAGGTCTGGCTTTGTTCCGTCAATTTTATCCTTGACGAAGGGCAGAAACAGGCCAGCGAAGTTAGAACCGCCGCCGATGCAGCCGACAATAATATCTGGGTAGGCATCTGCCTGTTCCATCAGCTTTTTTGCCTCTAAGCCGTTAACGGTTTGATGGAGCAGTACATGGTTAAGCACGCTGCCTAAAGAGTACTTAGTATTTTCATGAGTCACGCAATCCTCTACTGCCTCGCTGATAGCAAGACCCAGGCTGCCGGGGCAGTCAGGGTCTTTTGCCAGCATATCTCGTCCTGTTTTGGTATCCGGGCTAGGGCTGGGCACACATTTGGCTCCCCATGTCTCCATCATGATGCGACGGTATGGCTTTTGGTGATAGCTAATAGCGACCATGTAAACCTTAAGCTCAATGCCAAAGCAAGCACAGCCAAAAGATAGGGCGCTCCCCCACTGTCCAGCTCCAGTCTCGGTGGTGATTCGCTTGGTTCCTTCCTTATGATTATAGTAAGCCTGAGCTACGGCGGTGTTGGGCTTGTGACTCCCAGGGGGACTTGTCCCTTCATATTTGTAGAAAATCTTGGCTGGCGTATCAAGAGCTTTCTCAAGTCTGTGTGCCCGAAATAGGGTCGTTGGCCTCCACAAGCGATAGATATCTCGCACCTCCTCCGGGATTTCAATCCACCTTTCAGTGCTCACCTCCTGCTTGATTAATTCCATAGGGAATAGAGGCGCTAAGTCGTCGGGGCATAGTGGCTTACCTGTGCCGGGATGTAAGCCAGGTGGTAGAGGCTCGGGCAAATCAGCCTGGATGTTATACCAATGAGTTGGTATTTCTTTTTCGTCCAGAATAAACTTTGTGCGCTTATCCATTTTTTATCTCCTTTCAATTTTTGGCTCGGCTATCGTTTAGCAATAAGTTGCCTTCTACATATCAACCTCCTTTTCCGAAAGAGCATCCTTCAAGCGTTTGATAAAAGAGCCGACCTTTTCAAGTGACGCATCGTCCTTGATTAACTGTATGACGCGGCTGCCTACGATGACCCCATCAGCTACCTTAGCTATCCTACGTGCTTGCTGCGGAGTTGAGATTCCAAAGCCAACGCAAAGAGGCTTTTGGGTTCTTTCCCTCACCCTGGTTACGAAGCTTTCTAGCTCCTCGGGAAGTTTATCCCTGGGACCGGTAACGCCGGTCAGTGAAACTAAATAGATAAAGCCACTTGACCTGCTAACTACCAGATTGATGCGTTCTTCAGTGCTAGTTGGGGTAAGAAGATAAATGAGGTCGATTTCATGCCTTTGAGTTGATTGTTCTAGTTCTTCTCCTTCCTCAGGCGGAAGGTCAGGTATAATCAGTCCATCAATTCCCACTTCAGCACACTTTGAGCAAAACTTCTCCAACCCGAATCTCAGCACCGGGTTATAGTAAGTCATAAACACCAGGGGAATTTCTACTTGCCGTCTCAATTCCTGAGCCACTTCAAAGCAGAGCCTTGGGGTGACTCCTTGAAGGAGTGCTTGATAGCTTGCTTGCTGGATGGTGGCACCGTCAGCCAGCGGGTCAGAGAAGGGTATGCCCAGTTCGACGATGTCGCATCCGCTGTTGGCGAGGAGAGGGACTACTTTGAAAGTTGTTTCAACACTAGGGTAACCTACTGTGATGTAAGGAATGAGGGCAGTGTGATTTGCTTTAGTAAAGACGGAAGTAATGCGGCTCACAGTTTCACTCCTAAGGCTTTAACCACGATATCCATGTCCTTGTCGCCATGTCCACTCAAGTTGACTACAACGATTTGCTCCTTATCCAGGGAACTTGCTATTTTGTTAGTGTAGGCTATAGCGTGGGCTGGTTCCAGCGCCGGGATAATACCCTCAGTCTGACACAGAAGCTGGAAAGCCTCCAGCGCATCCTTATCGTTTATTGCAACATAGGTGGCACGCCCAATGCTCTTATAATAACTGTGCTCTGGCCCTACGCCGGGGTAATCTAGCCCAGCGGAGATACTGTGAGTCCCTAGAATCTGGCCGGCGTTGTCTTGGAGAACATAAGATTTTGCCCCGTGTAACACTCCTATACTTCCTGTAACTAAGGAGGCAGCGTGTTTCCCAGTCTTGATTCCTCTTCCTGCCGCCTCTACCCCGATAAACCTGACGTCTTTGTCATTCACAAAAGGGTGAAAAATCCCGATGGCGTTGCTTCCCCCACCCACGCAAGCAATTATATAGTGAGGTAGGCGATTACATTTAGCTAAAATCTGCTGTTTGGTTTCTTTGCCTATGATTGATTGAAAATCACGCACCATTACCGGGTAAGGGTGAGGACCAACTACTGAGCCGAGAAGGTAATGAGTGCTTTTCACGTTGGTTACCCAATCTCTTATAGCCTCATTGATGGCATCCTTTAGAGTTCTAGTACCTGAGGAAACAGGGCGTACCTCTGCACC
>CAZQDF010000229.1:0-2883 GCA_964592065.1 uncultured Dehalococcoidales bacterium
CCGGGTGAAGGCCTCAGATAAGAAGATAACCTCAGGGTAATCAGCTTTGACCTCATTAATTAGCCACTCCCAAAAAGCGAAGGGCTTAGTATGAGGATTGTCCACTCGGAAGATGCGAATTCCCTGATCTATCCAGAAAAGGACGACGCCCTTCAATTCCTCCCAGAGTTCTTGCCAGTTCTCAAGCTCGAACTCCAGTGGATAGATGTCCTGATACTTCTTGGGCGGGTTTTCTGCATATTGCACTGTCCCATCCGAACGCCAGCGGAACCATTCCGGGTGTTGTTTCACATAGGGATGGTCAGGGGAGCACTGGAAGGCCAAATCAAGAGCGACCTCTATGCCATATCCTTGGGACTTGCTCACAAACCTTCGAAAGTCTTCTAAAGTGCCGAGCTGAAGATGGACTGCCTTGTGTCCCCCCTCCAGTGACCCAATGGCCCAGGGGGTGCCGGGGGCATCCGGCTTGGCTTTAGGAATGTTATTCTTTCCCTTTCGGCTAGTGTAGCCGATGGGGTGAATTGGGGGGAAATAGAGTACATCAAAACCCATAGCTGAAATATAAGCTAGGCGTTCTTCGCAGTCCTTAAAGGTGCCGTGCTGACCAGACTCGGGCATGCAGGAACGGGGAAACATCTCATACCAAGTGCTAAAGCGTGCCCTTTCGCGGTCAACAACCACTACAAGCTCTTTGGGATAAGTGACGGCACACCGTCTGTCCAAGTATCTAGTCATAACACCCGTCACCTTGTTGCCCAGCACCAGCTTAGCTTTGGCTGACACAGACGCCTTGGTCGAGCGGAGGGACCCTGCCCACTCGCGCATCATTCTTGCCTCCCTCGTAGTAGCACGCCCGCTGGCTTCCTCAATGAGCTGAGCCCCTTCCACAAAGTCCACGGAGACATCTTGATCGGCCTCGACTTTTTTTGCTAATTTTTGTTGCCATGACTTGAATCGATCAATCCACCCAATCAATGTGTACTGGTAGTACCCCAGCTCGCTGACTACAAAGGAACCACGCCAGCGGTCGTTGACTAGAAACTCCATGGGCACCTCAATCCATCTGTGGTTGCCTGCCTTGCGATACAGAACGACAGCGGAGAGAACATCATGGCCATCGGCGAAAATATCAGCCTCTACGACCACCTTATCGCCAATAATTCGTTTAATGGGGAAGCGCCCACCATCAATCTCGGGTTCTACTCCCTCGATGACTATTCGTTCCCTGCCTTCTTTGTGTTCCGTCACTTTTGTACCACCTAGCTTCGCCTGACAAAGGCGTGGTGCTCATATGCAGTATATTATACCTCGATATTATACCTCGATTGGTATGCTCCTACGTAATGTTGAAGTAATACAGCTTGTCTGGGATCAAACTCAGTTCCTCATTGCCAAACATTCTATTCTGTATTTGATGATGTGTCGACTGGCTTTGGGCTGCTTTTAATATGCCGTCTCAAAGTCTTGCCCAGCCACAAATGTCTGGCGGAAAGAGCAAACCCCATTGCCTTGAAGAAAGCAATTGCGTCTTCGTTATCGGCTTCCGTATCAGCTATGACCATTCTCACCCCATCTTTTCGGAACTTATGTTCAACTTTTCTGTACATGCGCAAAGCTAACCCTGCTCTCTGGTAAGCCTCGGCAACACCTATCCAGCTCAGATAGCCGTATTTCTTCCAAGCGGTGCCTTCCTTTTCAATAGTAGTGGCTAGCACGAAACCAACGACTCTTCCCTCTGATTCTGCCGCAAGATAGTAATCCGGGCCGGAAGTGAAATGCTCAGTTACTTCGTAGGCATCCCAGGTTCGGTAGAGGATGGGGAACTCTTCGCTAGTGAAGAGTTTTTCGCCCAAGTGATAGACACTACTGATGTCGTCTATCTCCATCTGTCGCATAGTTATTTCAGCTCGCTTTTGCTTGTTGCCATTCTCTGATGCCATAGATTCCCCCGGTCTGTGCTTGCCTTACAATTGCCTCTGTCAAGTTTTTCATCTTTGGAAGGAACTTACTTGCAGCACAGCTCTAGTGTGATACGGCAAGTATGCCAAGCAAATTGAGTCCCCGGATAATCATACTCACAGCTATGGCGGCAAGCAATAGGCTGAATACTCGAGAAACTGCTTTAAGTCCGCCCTGACCCATAAATCTGACAATTTGATTGCTGGCCAGAAAGATAAGCCAAGCTGCAAGTAAGTTCAAGGCGAAAGAAATCAGGACCATATACAAACGGAATTGAGTGGCCAGCAATAATAGTGTAGTTATCGTAGCGGGACCCACGGTGAGAGGTGTGCCAATAGGGACGACCGCTACCATCTCTTCTTTGATTAGCTCTACCATTCGACCCGTAGTCATATACTTTATGGAAAGCACTAGCAAGACAAGCCCACCAGCAATAGCAAAAGAGCCCACAGAGATACCCATCACATTTAAGATGAATTGACCCAAAAACAGGAAAGCAAGCCCCACAAGAGCTGCAGTTACGATGGCAATATGAACCATCTTGCGTCGCTCGTACTTGGACATCCTTTCGCTTAAAGAGATAACAAAGGGCAAGTTCCCCAAAGCATCAATGACGATGAACAGGGGCACAAAGGTCAATACGAAGGACTCTAGCCAGACCTGCACTTTAGATTATCCTAAATCATCCTGCCGAATCACCGCTTACGACTTTATGCTGTGCCATCTTGTAAAGAGCTTCGTACTTGAGCACAGAGGGCTTCCAAGAAAAGTCTGCTTGTATGACTCGTTTCATTAGCTCGCGCCACAACTTCTTCTTCGAGAAAGCTGTCAGCGCACCTCGTAGAGCTACTAGCAAGTCATTCGGCTCGTAACCTTCGAAGACAAAGCCAAGCCCGCTGGATAGGTCAGAGGTGCAGTCTGGCA
>CAZQDF010000230.1:0-2873 GCA_964592065.1 uncultured Dehalococcoidales bacterium
TCATAGCTGCTATATGGGCGGATAAGGTAATGAAAGTTCCTGCTGAAGCAGCCCAAGCGTTTACGGGGGAGACGTAAACTATGATAGGCACTTTAGCATTCATAATTCTACTGACTATCCTATCAGTGGAATCGAGGAGTCCTCCAGGCGTATTTAGTTCAATGATACAGGCAGTAGCATTCTTGTCTTCGGCATGGCTGATGCCTCGGTCAATGTAGTCAGCCACTACTGGAACTATGGTGCCTTCTACATGAAGTACTTCAATCCTTGGGCTAGAGGCGCTAATTATATTGCCTCCTAGCCCCACAGTTATTGGGACCACAAGTAAAGCAAGGAAGAAAATCTTGAGTAAAGTTCTAAACATCTAGTTTTAACCTCAGGGTGATTATAAACTAAGCAATTAAAAGTAACAAATTTATTATCATTGAGAGTAGCAATAGTATAGTGTAGAATAAGGTAGCTTCCTGTTGTAGATAAAAATGGAAAATCTAAGATGTAAAGGAATGCGAGACCTGCTTCCTGGGGATATGCTGCGCTTTCGCTATATTGAAGACTCCTTTCGAACTTGTTGCCTCAAATATGGGTATCAAGAAGTAAGAACGCCAACCTTAGAACACCTCCATCTATTTACAGCTATAGGAACGCTTACTCCAAGCATGTTAAGTAAGGTATATTCCTTTCTTGATTGGGATGGCTGGGGTGGTGAGAGAGTGGTTCTCAGGCCAGACGGCACCATTCCTATAGCCAGGCTCTACATTAACAGTCTAAGCGAGCATGAAATAGCCAGGCTTTTCTATGTGACTAATATCTTTGCCTTTGAAGAAACAGGCAAGCAGAACAGGGAGCGGTGGCAATGTGGCGCTGAGTTTCTCGGTGGTGCTAAATTTGCTGCAGATGTGGAGATAATCTTGTTAGTCAAAGATGTTCTGCGTAGGCTTGGTCTCAACAGGAGTGAGTTGCGACTGTCGCATGCTGGCTTGGTGAAAGCACTGATTAAGGAGCTTAAGCTTAGCTCCAGTGAAGAAGCTAGGGTAACGAGTCGAATTTTGGATGGGGATTGGCAGGCATTGACACAGGCAAAACCGATTAACCCTGAACTCAGCAAGCTTCTACTCCGACTCCTGAACCTCAAGGGAAAATCGAGCAGCTTCTTACAAAATGTGAGAGCCATATCCCAACAAGCTTCGGTGGATTTTAAGTCTAATCTAGAGGACTTCATAAATATCACCACGCTGTTAGATAGTTTGAATTGTGATTATGAAATTGATTTCACGGCAACATTGGGTTTTGAATACTACACTGGGGTTTGTTTTGTGGTGTTGGCTGATGGGGAGAAAATAGGTGGTGGGGGAAGATATGATAACCTCGTGCCACTTATGAGTGACAGGAACACCCCTGCCTGTGGATCTGCCCTCTATGTTGACCCTATAATGAAATTACTTTCGCCAGAGGGAGAGGAAAGGGCTGAAGCAGGAATTTTAATTGAGGGTGAGAAGCCAACTCCAAGAATATTACAAAAATGCTTTGCCTTGGCCCAATCACTTCGTGGTGCCGGGTACACAGCGGAGCTTAGCTTTACTGGCCAAGAAGAATCTGACTATCGATGGGCTATCCTTGTTTGTGAGAAAGGACCATCTCCATTTGTAGTCACTGACTGCAAGCAGAAACAACAGCAAGATGTGGCTTCCATAGTAGAGATTCTCAATATATTAGGTGAGTAAAATTATGTCTATCAAACTTGCCTTGCCTAAAGGCAGGTTCTTATCGCCTACGGTTAACTTGCTTAGCAGGGTAGATCTGGGCTTTAGTGATTACGGCAGTGAAACAAGACAATATCGCCGTCAATCAGCGAAGTTCCCTTATCTTTCGGCCAAGATATTTCAGGAAAAGGATATTCCCATACAAGTAGCAGTAGGGAATTATGACTTAGGGATATGTGGCTTGGATTGGATTGAAGAACTTCTGGTGAAGTATCCAGCGAGTGCTTTAGTGAAAGTATCAAGCCTGGACTATGGTGAAGGCAATGTACATGTGGTAGCCAGCAATCAAGCAGGGATATCCGATCTCGATGAGTTATTAGCCAAACAAAATGATTGGCGTATGGTGAGTGAGTATCCTAACTTAACCGAGGCTTTCGCTTTAAATCTTCGAATAAGAAGGTTTAGGATTTTCCCAGTATGGGGGGCTGCTGAAGTTTATCCTCCAGAAAATGCTGACCTAGCTATATTATCGGAAAGGGATGACATTGATTTGGAGGCTCAGGGCTTAGTCTCCTTGATGAACCTGCTTCCTGTCACTGCATTTCTAATTGCTAACCGGGAAAGCTTGGAGAACAAGGATCTAAGCCCGATATTGAGTTGCTTAAGTTCTAAGCTTGCTACCAAAGCACAAATAAGCTCCAGCGTCATTGCGAGCCAAAGGCGAAGCGATCCCATTACTTCCCATTCTCAATGGCAAAGAAAGGAAATCAAGCTAGCTCTGCCTGATGGACATCAGCAACCACCTGCTTCACAGTTTCTGAAGAAGGCGGGACTCAACTTGCAGGGATATCCTAGCCGAGCTTGGATACATCGCCCCTCTGTTGATTTAGACTGGCTTGGTATTAAGGTAATCAGACCACAAGACATGCCCCTTCAAGTGGCCACTGGCAATTTCGACTTGGCTATAACTGGTAAGGATTGGTTGCAGGAACATCTCTATCGTTTTCCATCGAGTCCAGTGAAGGAGTTACTTGATCTTCGTTTCGGCAAGGTCAGAATCGTAGCAGCAATAAGCCAAGATATATCAGCGGCCAATATTAATGAATTAAAATTACTCATTCAAAGAGGCAAATTTGCTCCTCTAAGAGTGGTATCAGAGTATATAAACATTGC
>CAZQDF010000231.1:0-2861 GCA_964592065.1 uncultured Dehalococcoidales bacterium
TCATTGAAGTTCCCTTAGGCATTACCCTACGGGATATCATCTATGATATTGGTGGCGGTATTGCTGACGATAAGCAGTTTAAAGCAGTGCAGACTGGTGGTCCTTCAGGGGGGTGCCTTTCCGATGAACACCTCGATCTCCCTGTAGACTATGAAACTTTGACCAGGGCTGGCTCCATTATGGGCTCAGGTGGCATAATTGTGGCTGATGAGGATACCTGCCTAGTTGATTTTGCTAAGTTCTTTCTTACCTTCACCCAAGCTGAGTCCTGTGGCAAGTGCGTTCCCTGCCGTGTAGGCACAAGGCAAATGCTCAATATCCTGGAGCGCATAACCAAAGGGGGGGGAGAGGAAGAAGACATTGATAAATTACAAAAGCTTGCTGAAACGATCAGGGATGGCTCACTCTGCGCTCTAGGGGGGACAGCACCAAACCCAGTGCTGACTACTCTCCGTTTTTTTCGTAATGAGTATGAAGCCCATATCAAAGAAAAACGCTGTCCAGCGTTGGTGTGCAAAGAACTTGTTTCCTATTACATCCTACCTGATAAGTGCGAGGGATGCATGATTTGCCTCAGAAACTGTCCTGTCGGGGCAATTAAGGGCGAGAAGAGAATGGTTCATATCATTGATCAGGATAAGTGCACCAAGTGTGGGACTTGCCTTAGCGTCTGCCCCCCTCGCTTCCATGCTGTAACTAAGGTTTCTGGAGAGAAAATTGAGGTTCCTGAAGAACCGACCCCAGTCGCCTCTTCAAAATAAGTTGCTCTTAAAAGGAGAATGAGAATGGATACTGTTACCTTGACTATCGATGGAAGAGAGATTGAAGCGAAGAAGGGGGCTACTGTACTAGAAGCAGCGAGAGCAGCCAGCGTTTATATTCCAGCCCTCTGCTTCCATCCTGACCTAACCCCATTTGGTGCCTGCCGGCTGTGCATCGTAGAGATTGAGAAGATGCGTGGCTTTCCCCCAGCATGTACCACCCCAGCAACCGAAGGAATGGTAGTTCATACCAATACTCCAAAATTGCAGGAGCTGCGCCGTAATATGCTAGAGTTAATTCTGAGTGAGCATCCATATTCCTGTCTAACCTGCACTAATAATCTCAAGTGTGAGTTACAGAGAGTGGCCCATTATATCGGGCTGGACAAGGTTACATTCCCCTATACTTATAAAGAGCTTCCTATTCATGAAGAGGACCCTCTTATTATTCGAGATTATAACCTATGTATCCTATGTGGTCGTTGTGTTAGGGCTTGCCAGGAAATGCGGGGTGTAAGTGCTATAGCCTTTACCTTTCGTGGCAGCCAAGTTGTTATTGGCACTGCTTTTGACCGCTCTCTCAAGGATTCAGGGTGCAAGTTCTGTGGTGCCTGCATTGAAGTATGTCCCACAGGTGCTTTGAGGGACAGGGATGGCCAATGGGGATCTGAGACTGAGAAAGAAGATGCCCTAGTTCCCTGCAAGCATGCTTGCCCAGCCGGAATTGATGTCCCTCGTTATGTTGCTCTTATCGCTGAAGGAAAGTTCGCTGAAGCAGTGGCTGTAATCAGAGAGAAGGTTCCCTTCCCCGGAGTCCTTGGCCGCGTTTGTGTGCATCCCTGTGAGGAGGCTTGCCGGCGTGGGCAAATTAATGAGCCAATTGCTATAAAGTCGCTGAAACGTTTCGCTGCTGACCATGATGCCGGGATATGGAGGCAAAATTCCAAGGTAAGACCTCCTACAGGTAAACGAGTAGCCATAGCGGGTTCAGGCCCAGCAGGATTGACCGCAGCATATTATCTGGCGAAACTTGGGCATAAGGTAACAGTGTTCGAGGCGTTGCCAGAACCTGGTGGGATGATGCGTGTGGGCATTCCTGAATATCGTCTCCCTAAAAAGATATTGAGAGCTGAGATTGCGGAGATAGAAAACGTCGGCGTGGATATAAAAGTGGATACAAGGGTTGAATCTTTAGATAAGCTCCTTAAGGATGGCTACAACGCTGTACTTCTTGCCCTTGGTGCTCATAATGGCATCAAGATGCGTGTTGAGGGGGAAGAGGGACCTGGGGTAATAGATTGTGTGTCTTTCTTAAGAGATGTGAGCTTTGGTAAGGTGGTGAGGTTGGGGAATAGGGTAGCAGTGGTTGGTGGAGGTAATGCTGCTATAGATGCATCGCGGGTTGCCCTCCGACTTGGTGCTAAAGAAGGGACCATTATTTATCGCCGTACTCGAGCGGAGATGCCTGCCAGTGCAGAGGAGATTGAAGATGCAATCGAAGAGGGCGTGAAGATTAACTTCCTTGCTGCGCCAAGCAAGATAAGCAGAGAAAATGGCATGGTAAGGATGGAGTGCATTCGCATGCAACTGGGGGAACCGGATGCTAGTGGAAGACGGCGGCCAGAGCCAATTGAGGGCAGCGAATTTGTTATGGAGTTCGATACTATAATAGCTGCCATTGGTCAGAGACCAGACATCCCGGCAGAGTTTACTTTGCAGACTGGAAGAGGTAATACTCTTGTGGTGGATTCCAATACCCTCACGACAAATAGAGAAGGTATCTTTGCTGCTGGAGACGTGGTTAGCGGGCCGGATGCAGTCATAGGGGCTATTGCTGGGGGGAGAAAGGCAGCTGAGGCTATAGATAAATATCTCAGAGGCAATGGAGTAATTGATGAGATATTAGTTGAGCCTGAGGAATTAATCCCATATTTGGGCCACGATGAAGACTTTGCTTATTCACCCCGTGCTCGGATGCCTAAGTTGCCTATGGGACAGCAACTTGATAATTTCTCCGAAATAGAGCTTGGATTTAGCGAGGAAACGGCAATTGCGGAAGCTGAGCGGTGCCTGAAATGCCCTCTCCGTCTCCAAATTTCG
>CAZQDF010000232.1:0-2856 GCA_964592065.1 uncultured Dehalococcoidales bacterium
ACTATGTCCTGCACCTCTTCACCGGCTGCCTCGGCTGATATTGTAGCTGGGAGCTCGCTTATAGCCGACATTGCACAGGATTTGACTGACGGCAAAATGGAGGTGCGTAATCTCATACCCCCAGGGATGTGTCCGGGACATTATGATGTAAAACCAAGCGATGTGGAGACGTTAGCCAATAGCAAGGTTTTTATCATTCATAATTGGCAGCAACATATGAAAAATATAACCGAGCTTATCGAAGCTGCTGACAACCCTGGCCTTGTTATCAAAATTATCGATGTTCCAGATAAGCCAATGGTGCCTCAAGTCCAAGCTGAAACCATAGATAAAATTGCTCAAGTCCTGGGTGAGATAGACCCGGAAAACTCAGCGTACTACCAAGGGCAAGCTGCAACGAGAACACAAGCCATCTTGGCTAAGGGTGAAGAAGTAAAAGGTAAATTGCAAGACGCCAATGTAAGCGGAGTGAAGGTGGTTTGTGTGGAGTACCAAGCAGGATTTGTAGAGTGGGCTGGGTTTGATGTCGTGTCTACCTATGGTCGGCCTGAAGATCTAAGTGTGGCGGACGTGGAAAAGCTGGTAGTCGAAGCTAAAGAAACTGGGGTAGCTTTAGTCATCGACAATCTCCAGAGCGGTGCAACAGCGACAAGCGCAGCTATGGCACAAGATATTGGAGCCATTCAGGTAACTATATCCAACTTCCCCGGTGGCTTTGAGGATACGGAAACTTGGGAAAAGGCACTAGCCAAGAATGTTGATTTACTGCTCCAAGCCTTGCATGGATAGAGAGAACAATATGGATAACACAGTCATCAGGATTCAAGACGCTGTAGTTTCCTACAGGGAAGATGTGGCTTTACAGGGCGTATCCCTGGATGTAAGAAAGGGGGAATTCATCGGCGTTATCGGACCCAATGGTGCTGGTAAAACTACCTTGCTTACCGTGATTAATGGCTTAGGCAAACTGGTTCACGGACAAGCCTGGGTATTAGGCTCGCCGGTAAATGGGAGAAATGGCATTAGTTTAAGGAAACGCATAGGTTATGTAGCTCAGGTGGAAAATATTGATCCCAGGTTACCCATCAGTGTTAGAGAGACAGTAATGGTAGGATGCTATGGTCGCCTGGGACTACTCCGTCGCCCAACACGGGCTCAATGGGAAGCTGTGGATAGAGCGCTGAGTATGGTCGGCATGGCTCATTTGTCCCATCGCCCCATAGGGCATTTATCCGGAGGCGAATATCAAAGAGCAGCTATTGCCCGAGCTTTAATTCAGCAGCCTGAGATACTCCTCCTCGATGAACCTATAGCCTCGATAGACCTCCAAGCCCAAGGAGAAATCCTAAGCCTTATACAGCTTATTCACAGGGAATACCATATGACTACTTTATTTGTCACCCATGACCTTAGGCAACTGCCCTCTATCTGCCATCGCCTGGTCCTGATGAAAGAAGGAAAAATATGGAAACAAGGTAGCCCGAAATCAACGCTTCGGGACGATATATTGAGTCAGCTTTTTGGGGCTCCTGTTTCAATCCATAGCCAATCCACAATCGCTTATTAAATATGAATATATCTATTTTCCAGTATCAGTTCATGCAAAATGCCATGCTGGCTGCATTATGCGGCGGTATAACCTGCTCCGTCATAGGCGTCTTTGTGGTTACCATGCATCTCTCCTTTATTGGCGTATGCATCGCTCACGCTGCCTTCGCTGGTGCCCTCCTTGGTGTCTGGCTGGGCTTTAACCCTCTGATTGGAGCTTTACTTTTCAGCCTAGCTTCAGCAGCTATCATTGGGCCCATGGCTGACCGTGGGGAATTAAATCCCGATACTTCCATAGGCATTGTTTTCTCTTTAATGCTGGGACTGGCTTTTCTTTTCATGGGCTTGATGCCTGGAGCTAGAACTGAGGCATTAAGCTTATTCTGGGGGAGCATCCTGACTGTCAGCCGAGAAAATTTAATTTTCCTGGCCATAGTGACAGCTATAATAGCTGGATTGGTGGTTGCCTTCTATAAAGAAATCCAGGCAGTGATTTGCCACCGCCAGGTAGCTTTAGCTGTGGGCATTCCAGCAACTCTTATTTTCTATGGCCTGTTATTTTCCACTGGTGTTACCATTACAGCCTCGCTGCAGAGCATCGGTGGCTTGCTTATTTATAGCTTGATTCTCAATCCTGCCGCTGCTGCTTATCAACTTACCTATAGCTTAAAACGAATGCTTATCATCGCTGTTATTTTTGGCATTATCTCTTGCTGGGCCGGACTCGCTACTTCCTACTTTCTGGACCTCCCCTCGGGCGCCGCCATTGTAATTACTTCGTCTGTTATCTTCGGTCTGGCAACGGCATTCTCTCCTAAAAGGAAGGTGAAAGGATGGCAACAAGCACCGGTAGTAAGTTAAATATGCAACTTCAAGGTTTTTTTGACCAATTAGCTCCAAATTGGGATAGGGAAGTTACTGAGGAGAGACTGGAGTGCCTTAGCAACATCGTCAAAGAGCTGGATATTAAGCCTGGGAGCCACTTGCTTGATATTGGCAGTGGCACAGGCATTCTCTTGCCTTTCCTGATACAAGCCACGGACCACACAGGCAAAATCATAGCTCTGGATTTCTCCCTGAAAATGTTGCAACAAGCCAGAGCCAAAGGATTCCAGCCCGTTGTGGATTTCATCCAAGCTGACATTACTGCCATTCCCTTGTCTGGTAACCTTGCTGATTTAGCTATGTGTAACAGTGTTTTCCCGCATTTCGGTAACAAGGCGAAGGCATTGAAAGAAATAGCCAGAGTGCTTAAAAGCAGTGGCCGCCTGGTCATTTGCCACACTGCAGGACGTGAAGCAATTAACC
>CAZQDF010000233.1:0-2837 GCA_964592065.1 uncultured Dehalococcoidales bacterium
GAGCTAAAAAATTAGCGCATTCTCTGGCTATACCCTGGGCATCAAGGTGGTAGAGGGAGCGAAGAAAGTCCTGTTTTCCATGAGGTACAAATTCACAGGGAAGGCCTAATCGCTTCACCTTGATATCAGGGATGCCGAATTCCTCCAGCAGCTCCAGCACTGTAGCACCAAAGCCGCCGCTGAGAATATTTTCCTCCACTGTGATTATTTTCTGGGTATGATTGGCTATGTCCAGAATAAGTTCTGCATCCAAGGGCTTGGCAAAGCGGGCATTAACTATGGATGCGTCAATCCCCTGAGAGGCTAAATACTCTGCTGCCTCAAGAGAAGGCATGACTGCCGAGCCAATGGCTATTATGGCGACATCCTCACCTTGCTTTATTATTTTACCTTTACCTATGGTGAGCTTGTGAAGCTCAGAGTCTAATGGAATGCCTACTCCTCGACCTCGAGGGTAGCGGATTACCATAGGGTGTCCTGCATCCAGAGCAGTATAGAGTAGGTGCTGAAGCTCATTCTCATCCTTGGGAGCGGAGACAATCATATTAGGCATCAAGCTAAGATAAGATAGGTCGAATATCCCCTGGTGTGTTTTGCCATCTTCCCCTACGATGCCGCTGCGGTCTAGGGCAAAGATAACCGGCAGATCAGGAAGGCAGACATCATGAATTACCTGGTCAAAAGCACGCTGCAGGAAAGTGGAATATATCGCTACAATGGGTATAAAGCCCTGGGTAGCTAGCCCGGCAGCCAGGGTAACTGCGTGCTGCTCGGAGATTCCCACATCATAGATGCACTGGGGGAACTCCTGGACTAGCGCAGATAAGGCATTGCCTTCAGTCATAGCGGCAGTCACCACTACTATCCCGGGGTTATCCTTGAGCAGTCTGCTAACTGTTTGGGCAAATACTTGACTGTAAGTGGGTACTGTTCCTGAGACATCGCCTTTAGGGGACAGGCCATGAAAGCGAACTGAGTCATCCTCTGCTGGTTTATAGCCTTTGCCCTTGGTAGTCAGCACATGGATAGCGACTGGCTTGGGGCAATCCTTGGCTTGATTCAGAGCAGCCTCCACATCGGCAATGCGATGACCGTTTATAGGGCCAAGGTAAGTAAAGCCAAGCTGTTCCCACATCATAGAGGGCATAATAACTGCCTTGGCTCCTTCCTTAAGTCGGCGTAACATCCAGTTTAGTTTCTCTCCTCCAGGCAGGTGGGTGAGCAACCGGCTGGTCTCTTGCTTAACCTGCTTATAATGGTAGCTTGCTCGCAGCATGTTCAGATGTCTGGCTACCGCTCCTACTGTGGCTGAGATGGACATGCCGTTGTCATTAAGCACCACAATGAGTCTTGTGTCCAGGTGCCCAGCATGGTTCAGTGCTTCGTAAGCCATACCGCAGGTAACGCAACCATCACCGATAACGGCTACAACGTGATAATCATCATGGGCAAGGTCACGGGCCAGAGCCATGCCCAGAGCTGCTGAAATAGAGGTGCCACCATGTCCTGTGGTGAAGGCATCATGAGGGTTTTCATCTCTATCAGGAAAACCTGAGAGCCCTTCATATTGACGGAGGGAGGAGAATTGCTCCTTTCGCCCTGTTAGTAACTTGTGAACATAGCTTTGATGACCCACATCCCAGATAATCTTGTCGCCGGGGCTGTTAAATACTCGATGCAAGGCAACGGTAAGCTCAACCACCCCCAGGTTGGATGCTAGATGCCCTCCATTTTCAGTTACCCCGCTTACTAATAACTCCCTGATCTCAGAGCAAAGATTATCCAGTTCACCTGGGCTTAATGCCTTAACATCACTAGGGCTGTTAATCTTGTTTAGCAATTTGTGCATCTATTGTTTTCCCTTGGCGGCCAATCGCCTCGGATAATATTGACTTTATTTTTTGGATGAATTGCTTCACCAGGGACAAGATATCGCTAAAGAAACCACCTGGGCTATCAGGGTTTACTGTTATGGAGTCACTGGTCTCGCTGTTAACATCTGAGTTATATGTCCAGCCACTTTTAGTTACATCATCCGCGATGAAAGTAAATTTTGTTCCCTTCGCTGCGTTTTGTACCCTGTTAGATGTGAATGTTACCTTGCCCTGGGAATTGGTTGCCTTGGAATCACTGTCTGATGTAGCATTGCTCCAATGACCTGATACTTCAGCCTCTGGCACGGGATTATCCCTGGCATCAACAATGGTTACTGTGGCGGTGGTATAGGCATAATTGAAAATCCAGAGCTCGCCTGATTTCGATGCCATTTGGATATCTGCTATGTGCATTTCTTGCTCTACAGGTGGCTCGGTAGTGGTAAAGTCCCACAAAGGCCCAGTTGTTGATGCTCCGTGGTTATCCGTGGCAATTATCTTCCAGTAATACTTGGTATTGTAGTCTAATGTTCCCGGGCTATAGCTTGTCCCTGCCTTGCTTTCAGAGACTTCTGTGGGGGATGATGAGGTGCCAAAATAGACATCGTAGGCTACAGTATCCCCAGCATCAGGGTCACCACCACTCCAGCTCAGGTTGGTATCGATGGAAACAGCAGTGGCATCGTCTGCTGGAGAGGGGCTATTTGATGGGTTTGGTGGATTGTTAATAAGTGGTATGCTTATTGTCACCATCTTGGCAACAGACCATTTAGATGAGGCGTCTTTGTTATCTGTGGCTTTTGCCCTAACGTAATAACTTCCCGGGTTGCTCCAGCTATGGGATTTGCTGGCAGTTGTGCCTGAGCTGACAAATGCGGTTGCCGAGGTGCTGCCGTCTCCCCAATCAAAGGTATATTTAATCTGGTCGCCATCTGGGTCAGTCGCTGAGGTGGAATATGAGTA
>CAZQDF010000234.1:0-2834 GCA_964592065.1 uncultured Dehalococcoidales bacterium
ATGTTTACTATCTCTCCTGTGGGAAACACCACCTCAAGACCTTTCACATAGCCCCTCATAACTCCATGCTTTATCGCTCTCTCCCCGGCAGCGTTGCAGGCAATAAGACCACCTACCTGAGCTCCTTCATCCCCAGGATGCAGGGGAAAGGAAAATCCAGCATCCTCCACAGCCTTTATCACGTCTCCCAATGTGACCCCGGCCTGGGCAACTACCATAAGATTCTCTTTGTCTATCTCTTCAATTTTGTCCAGCCTTTCCAGGGAGAGAACTATGCCATCTTCAGTTGGAATAGCTCCTCCCGTTTGCCCCGTACCCCCACCTCTGGGAAAAACAGGCGTCTTTTCCCTATTAGCAAGCTTCAGTATCTTTGATATTTCCTCGCTATTGGCCGGCTTTACTACAACAACGTTGTCCGCAGGTTTGGGCCTCACGCCTAAGAATGTTTCATCTACCAGGTAGCTTTCCATTTGCTCCCTTTTGGTTATGACCCAGTCTCTCCCTACAATGCGTCGTAATTCCTCAACATTTATCACCTCGAATACCTCCTTTTAATCTCACTCGTCAATTTTGGCACCACTATAGTATCAGCTCCCCCCATGCCAGCTAAGTATCGAGGATTCCCCGATACTTAGTATTATGATATCTGCTATACCAGCTCCAGGTATATAGTGATAATGAATATAAACCCCACTGTCAAGAATTGGCAGCCAGGAATATTGAAGTTCTAGAAACTACCAAACTTGTATTTACACCGCATCGGGAAAATATTGTACCGTTGCATCTGGTATCACTGCTACCTTTGCTTTATCTCCGTACCTGTTCTTGAGCTCTTGGATTACCTCAGCCCAAGTTTTCGCCCAGTTAATGGAGTTATGTGGTGCTATCCAGTCGCCGCCAACTTTATCTGAATAGGGTGCCATGATAGTTAACCTCTTGGTGTTACGAGGCAGGCCTGTCTTAGGAGCCCAGCCTCGGCCACCAAAGTTCCTGCCAAAGCTTCTATAAAGGTAATGGTTTATCTGCCCTTCAGGAGTGACTACTATGAGTACCATGTCACCGCCTTTCTGGGACAAAAGTGGAGATGCTACCCAAGGAGCAAGAACCATCTCGTTCGCCTTGGAGTAGCAATTGGCAACGACAATATCAGCGTCACTAACCATATCTGTGGCATAGTGTTCCTTGGCTAATTTCACTCCTTCGATATGTTCCTTAATAGGATTGCCAACAAAGAGAGCCGTTATCTCTCTTTTTAGATTAAGGATGGCATCTACCTTAACATCAAGCCCCGCCATCATAGCAGCTTCATTTATGTCTTGTTCCAGCACATTGCCTTCATACTTAGCTATGCCAATTGTTCGAGAAAGCCCCAGCCTTGTGTGATTAGCCTCTATGGTATCCATAGAAGCAACGCCAGGAAGAATTATTTTGCTGCCGCCGCCGAAGCCGCTGAATGGGTGCGGTACGATAGCTCCAATACCAATTTTGAGGTCGCAAGACATAAACTCACTATTAACAGATATTGGTATGCCATAGCTACTAGTTCCGAGGGGGGTGCAATTCTCATAGGGATTATGATTGTAGATCAGAAATCTGCCCATCACCTCATCCCCCAACTTCTTTCGGAAGTCTATGCCGTTCATCGAACCGTGAGCTCCAATGGCAGCGATGAACCGTATATTATCGTCAGGAATACCAGCAGCGGCGAGTTCCTCCAAAATATAAGGTATGAGCACCGCAGATGGCGTGGGCCTTGACAGGTCATCAAATAGTATTACAACCTCCCTTTTCCCTCTGGCTAAATCCTTTATGGTCTTGGTGCCAATGGGATTGTGGAAAGCCTTTCTGATTCCGCCCTCGCTCAGGGTAGGAGCATCATGACCATGCATATAGCACACTGTGACCTCCCATGAATCGGGGAAATCTATCTCAAGCTCAGTATCTCCATACCATTCCATCTGTGGTATCCGAACAGTTTTTGACTTGTTCATCTTAAATATCTCCTTTCATGGTCCTCAAATCTCCATCAATCAACTTTTGATGTCCCCCATGTAGCTTGTATCTGCTCAAACTCTGCCAGCCATTACGATTCGAGCGTCTTGGTTACAGTCCAAACTGCTTGTTCACACTATGGCAGCCCCGGGGTTCAATATGTTATTGGGGTCAAATACCTGTTTAATTCCTCTCATAATATCTAGTGACTTCTTACCCAGGTAGAGATCGAGTCCATCAAGCCTGGTTTTTCCCAGACCGTGCTCTCCAGCTATAACTCCACCTAAATCGCTTGCCACCTTGTATATATCTCTTCTCACCTCCTTAAGGATTCCTCTCTCCTGTAAATCATTCATTAGATGGGTATGTAAATTGCCATCTCCAGCATGACCTACTATAGGAATGGTTGTGTCATACCGCTGTGCAATTTTGTCTACCTCGTCCATGAGTCTCCCTATACTGGCAGGGGGTACAGCCACATCTAAGCCTTCCAACATTGTAGGTTTCAGTGGTGTATATACTTCGCCTCTTATCTTCAGAATGTCAGCTTGCTCCTCTCTTCTCTCGGCAATTAAAGTATCCACGGCGTTATATTTCTGACAGACGTCTGATATCTGCTCACACTGGGAATATACTTCATCCTCACTCTCACCTGCTACTATTATTATTAAGTGAGCCTTCCCTTTCGCAGCTGGCCACTTCAGACCCAGATGCTCCGCTGATAGTTCAGCTTCAGGATGCTCCATATATTCTATGGCTAAAGGGATTATCCCACTTTGCAATATCTTCGGAACAGTATTTATCGCTTCATGTCGGTCATCATATGATACGACCAAAGTCGC
>CAZQDF010000235.1:0-2824 GCA_964592065.1 uncultured Dehalococcoidales bacterium
TCCAATTGTGAATCATAGTGAAGGTAAGCTTAGCTCCAGGCTTAATATAAAACTCCGAGACCCCCAGGTGCAATCCAAACTCCTGCCTGGGGCCAGTGGTGCAACCCGTGATGATATGTAACTCAGAACCTTCCTCGGCAATGATAATATTGTGAACATTCTGGGCCAGATTATTCTTGGCTAGATAAAGGCAGGCTTGAACCGGATATGCGACCTTCGTATAAGGCAAAGCCCTGATGAAATAACCATCATTCTGGTTAAGCTCCACATGAGCAGTGTATTTATCACTATCCACAGCTACGGCTCGCCACCAGTAGTCGAGTATCCAGTCATATCTTTTCAAAGCCTGGCTGGTCGCCATTACTTCTAGACCCTCTTGTCTTGCCAGACTGTGAATTACGGAATTATCCATTTGGATAATAGTGCCTGAGCGCTGGCTCTGTTCATCTATGATGATACCAGCCTGAGCCATCCGCTTTTGGTCTTCCTCTGGTAACTGCAATGGGTCTTCCTGGTACTGCATCTCTTCGGCCGAAGAGCTATATTTATCTAAATCGACATCCGCTCCAAGAGAAGCTGGCTTAGCCGATGCTGCTTTAGCCTTTTCCTTAATTGTTTTGGGAGGTTCTACCTGATGCATTTGGCACACTCCTCGTAGCCCTTTTCCTTGATAGTTGCTAGTATCTCGTGAGAATCACCACCACAGCTTAACTTGCCATCGATCATAACGTAGCCAGTGTGGGCATTAACATAGTTCAAAATATGGCCAGTATGGGTGATAATGAGTCCAGCGCGTTTGCGGTCACGTATTCGGATATCCTTTTCCAAAAGCTCATTTATCAGTTGGCCTATCAGGGCTATATTTACCAAATCGACTCCAGACTCAGGCTCATCCAGTAAGGACAGTTCAGGTTTTTGAGCTAGCAGTTGCATCATCTCCGAACGTTTTATCTCCCCACCAGAAAACCCGTAGTTTATGTCCCTATCCAGGAAATCAGCCAGGTCAGCTTCTTGTGCCAGCTGGCTGATATTTTGCTCATTTTCTCGCCCTCCCAGGGAGGCAGCAAGCATATCCCTGGTCTTTACCCCTCGAACCACTGGCGGCCGCTGGAAGGACATGCCAATCCCCAAACGGGCTCTTTCATCCAGCGGCAACATAGTTATGTCCTTGCCTTTGAAAATGATGTTGCCGTTGGTTATCCGATACCTGGGAAAGCCCATTATGGCCATAAGCAGGGTGCTTTTCCCGCTGCCATTGGGACCGAAGAGGGCATGAGTTTCCCCACTTTTAATCGTTATATTCACGTCGTGCAGAATTTCCTTGCTCTCCACTGCTACACTTAGTTGTTTAATCTCTAACATACTTCCTGCCTCCGATGTTCCTCCTGTAGCCTGTTTAGCTTCCGTCCAGGCGATGCTCTTTCATCACAAACCATCCTGCCGGGTCAGTCAAATATTCATAGGAGTCGAGGAGAGCAAGGTGATGTCCCCGCTCCTCGGCAGCTAGGACTTGGTAAAATCGCCTCTCCGCAGGGAGAGTGCTCTGTTCACTTCGGGAGCGATACAAATCGTAAGTCTTGCTCTCCATATCCATAGCTGTCTTAACAGCCTCGAGCTCAGAATCGGCTACTTTAATTTTGCTGCCTAACTCTTTAGTGGCTTCGGCAAATATAGACTTGATTCTTTTTGCTTTCTCGGATGGCGGTTCCACGTCAGGCCAATCCTGACCTTTCTTAAGCGCTTCATATATTTCCTCAAATTTCTTACGATGAACATCTTCTTCATTAGCCAAATTTTGAAATAGCTCCTTAACTAGCTTGTTGTTGCTTTTCTGGCTTGCCTGTTGATAGAACTCCTTACCCTCCACCTCCATCTGAATTGCAAGCTGAAGTGCCTCTATGGTTTTGGCCTGTTCATTCTCCATCGGCTTGTCTCCTTTTCAAAAGCTCTGCCAAAGCTTTGTTGGCTCTGTCTACTTTTAAAGAATTGTCCTGGTGACTGGTCTAACTTCTATTGTAAGGTTTGGCGCAAGTTATGAATTGATTAGTTCCATATCCTGGCCGCAACAGACTAGGGTACCGCCACCAGCTTTCGTCACCGTCACTTCATTGCCGCAGACATTACAGCGGTATTTTTCGCCAGCTTTTTTAACTCCCATTTTCTATTTCGCCCTCCTTTCTTAATTTTGCAGTGCTCAAGGTTGGAAAATTGATTCAGATAGGCTTCTCCTTCGTTTTTATCCACTTAGCCTTTGAAGATAGCGATGAGCTTGAAGAGCAGCTTTTGCTCCCTCCCCAGCAGCAACCACTATCTGTTTTTCAGGAACATTGGTGACGTCTCCGGCGGCAAAAAGCCCAGGCACACCGGTTTCACTGGCACAGTTGACTTCGACTTCTCCAAAGCGATTGAGAGGGATTACCTCTTTTACCGCCTCTGAGTTGGGAATGAGTCCGATTTCGACAAAGACACCACCCACATCCAACTCCGTTTCCTGTTTAGTTTTCAAGGCCCTTATCCTTATCCCCTCAACACGGCTGTCTCCTTTTATCCTCAGGACTTCATGCTCGAGGAAAACGGTCAAGTTACTGGCATTGCTTACCTTGTCAACTAGTATTTGGTCACCAGTAAGGGGAGTTAGCGATACTAAATAAATGTGCTTGGCTATTTTGATCATGTCTGCGGCAGCCTCTAAAGCTGAGTTACCCCCGCCGATGACAGCAACCTTCTCACCAGCAAAGAGAGGACCATCACAAATAGCACAGTAGGTGACCCCTCTATTGAGCAACTCCTTCTCTCCAGGAACATTTAGCTGGCGAGGGCGCTT
>CAZQDF010000236.1:0-2821 GCA_964592065.1 uncultured Dehalococcoidales bacterium
ATTTTACAGGAGTCTCGCATTCAAGGTGGTCCTATTTTCGGGGGGCAGGCCACTACGACTGTTATCTTTGCAGTCGCCATTGTGCTGGGTATTGCTGCACCTTTGGATATCTTCTTGGGACTGTGGCAAGAGCTTGGCGATTTACTAGGGCCTTTGGAGACGATCAACCCTTTACTCTTGTTCTTTATTATATTCGTCAACAATGCAGTTAAAGCTCTGGGGGCGATCGGCTTAGGTATCCTGGTGGGAATACCACCAGTGCTTTTCGTAGGCATAAACGGGTTTATCCTTGGAGCTGTGGTTTCCTGGGCCAAATCGGTTCAGGGATTAGGGTATGTAGTAGCCAGCATAGCACCGCATGGTGTAATTGAGATTCCAATGCTGCTGCTAGCCACGGCTTTGGGATTCATGGTGGGTTTGGAATCACTTAAATGGTTAAGGCGAAGAGAAAGCATGGTCAAATCGCAGTTATTAGCCAGCCTCAAGCTTTACGTGAAGGTAGTTCTTCCTGGGCTTGCGGTTGCGGCTGTGATAGAGGTCCTCGTTACCCCTTGGCTGGCTGGCTTGGTTAGTGGTGGATAGTCTGGCTTTTGCGAATTCTCTCGTGCTTGACCGACAGGCCAACAAAACATCGGATTATCAACTCTGCTATTCATGAAAAGGTTAAAAAATCTACTTCAAAAACTATGATTTATTCTTTCAAAGGCTAGGAGAAGAAAAACACCACGATTTCACCTCCACGCCTGAGGCAGGTTTAGACGAAGAATAAAGCCATATCAAAATTCCTTGACAAACGTATACAAGAGGCTACTACCGCGTGATGTTCCTTCGTAGCTGGAGCGTAGACGATGGCATTAGCCATAGCTAGGTTTTGCCCTTTCTGTTGCCAGGCTTTATAATCTAAAGTCAGAAGGATTTTTGCCATGCCTAAAGCTGTAATTAAATTTGGCACTGACGGCTGGAGAGGAATTATCGCTGAGGACTTCACCTTCGATAATGTGCGTATTTGCGCTCAGGGAGTAGCAGATTATCTCAAGCGAAGTGGGCTAAGCGAACAAGGATTGGTCATTGGCTACGATACCCGTTTCGCTTCCGAGGATTTTGCTGCTGCCGCTGCTGAGGTGATTGCCGGCAATAACATCAGGGTTCATCTGTGCCTCAAGCCAGCCCCCACCCCAGTGGTGAGCTTTATTGTTCCCGCTACCAGAGCTGCCGGTGCTATCATCATCACCGCCAGCCACAATCCAGGCTCATGGAATGGACTCAAATATAAGTCACAGGAGGGTGCCAGCGTCTCGGAAGAGGTCACCGGTGAACTAGAGAAAAACATTTATCGGCTGACAGCTGACAGCTATCAGCTATCAGTAAAAAGGCTTGCACTGGACAAAGCTTTAAAGAAGAGGCTAATAGACTATGTAGACCCCTCCATACCCTACTTCAGGCAACTGAGCCAACTTATTAACCTGGAGGAATTACGCCTCCAGAAACTAAAGATAATAGTTGACCCTATGTACGGCGCTGGAAGTGGCTATTTTAAGACGCTCCTTCAAGAAGGAAACATAGAACTTACCGAAATCAACGCTGAAAGAAACCCGTCATTCCCTGAAATACAGCCAGAGCCAATCGCCAAAAACCTGGCCAAGCTTTCCCGGTTGGTCGTTGAGCAGAAAGCCCACATTGGTTTAGCCAGCGATGGAGATGCCGACCGTATAGGCATAGTAGATGAAAAGGGGGAGTTTTTAAATCAGCACCAGGTCTTCGCCTTATTATGCCTTTACCTTCTAGATGTTCGTGGTGAGCGAGGCGCCATGATTAAAACGCTAACTTCTACCAATATGATTTCCAAGCTAGGAAAGATTTTTGGCGTTCCTGTTTACGAAACACCTGTGGGATTCAAATACGTTGCCCCTTTAATGATGCGCGAAAACGCTATCATTGGCGGTGAGGAAAGTGGTGGCTATGGCTTCCGTGGCCATATTCCGGAGAGGGATAGCATCCTTGCTGGGCTCTACTTCCTGGATTTTATGGCCAAAACCCACAAAACACCATCCCAGCTTCTAGATTACCTTTACAGCAAAGTTGGACCTCATTACTATGAACGCATTGACTCCTATATCACTGGAGGTAAGCGCCAAACAATCATAGACCGACTTAGCTCAAGCTCCATAGATACCATAGCTGACACCAGGGTGACCAGGATGGATACCACCGATGGGTTTCGTTTCTTCCTTGCTGATGAATCCTGGCTGCTTATTCGCTTTTCTGGCACGGAACCGCTGGTTCGCCTCTACGCAGAAAGCGAAAACATGGAGAAGGTAAGAACTCTATTAAACGAAGGTAAGGGACTGATAGGGGTTTAAACCTTGTGATTCTGGCAGGATCAGGAAGGTGTTACACCCTGCCACAGCAGCCCTCCAGGCTAACTATATCGTCCAGCTCAGGGGTTGAGGCCTCCAAAATTTGGCAATCTTCAAGCGCTGTTACTCTGTGCTGGCAGCTAGGCTCGATATGGTAAGGCTCACCCGGAGAGAGCTCTATAATTTGGTGGTTACCATTGATATCGTAGAGTTCCAATCAGGCTACCCCGCTGTATAGGTACATCGTTTCATCTTTGACCTTGTGATATTACAAGCTAAGCTGTTCGCCTTTTGGAACAAATAGTATTTTCCCGGCATATTTTTCGGTCTCAGCGTAAATCAGCTCATATTCCCAGGGTTTCTCCATTTTTCTTGGGCTCATCTTTGAACTCCCAAGAATAAGTTCTATCACTGGCGGAGGGAGTGGGATTTGAACCCACGACCCCGATTTCTCAGGGTAACCG
>CAZQDF010000237.1:0-2817 GCA_964592065.1 uncultured Dehalococcoidales bacterium
GCGCCAACGGAAATAAAATCAACGCCCGTTTCGGCGATAGCTCGGACTTTATCCAGGGTTATACCTCCCGAGGCTTCAATTAAGGCACGACCATGAATAGATTTTACTGCCTGTCGCATGTCTTCCAGAGACATATTATCAAGCATAACGATGTCTGCCCCGGCCTTAGCAGCCTCCAAAGCTTCCTGTGGAGTTTTGACCTCTACTTCAATTTGAGTTTGCTGCACTTCGAGATTGCTTCGTCGCTTCGCTCCTCGCAATGATAACAAGGGGGCAGGTCGCAATGGCGAAGGTGCATTTTCCCGAGCTTGGGCTAAAATCTCCTTGATACTTAATCCACGATTACGAAGAGCTGCCAGGTGGTTATCTTTAATAAGAATGCCGTCGCTCAGATTCATACGGTGATTTTCGCCGCCACCAACTCTGACAGCATATTTTTCCAGCGACCTTAAACCTGGGGTGGTCTTCCTGGTATCAATAATGCGCACCCTTAATCCCTTAGTAGCTTCCACGTAGCGATTTGTGGCTGAAGCAATGCCGCTTAACCTCTGCAGAAAATTTAGGGCTACTCTTTCTGCCTTAAGAATGCTGGCGACTCTGCCTTCTATCTTGGCCACTATGCCGCCTGGCTCAACCTTAGCTCCGTCTTCAAGAATAATATTCATAGTCAACCCGGGATCAACTCTGTGAAACACTTCTTCGGCTATGTTGATTCCGGCTAAAATGCCTTTCTCTTTCACCACAATAGAACCAACTCCTTGCTGCTCACTCGGTATCAAAGCCTCGGTAGTGACATCGCCTGTGGCAAGGTCTTCAGCCAAAGCGCGGTCAATAATCTCCTTAATCTGAGGTTCGATTAGCATTCTTGCGCCTGAAAATTGTGTGCTTTTGCCAAGCTGGTGAAGGCTGAGGAAAATCAGTACGAAAGTGGGCGCCCCGACTTTCCTCTCGGAGCAAAGCAGCCTCAGTCATCAAGCGAGCACATAATACAAGGTTATTTAGTTCGTAAGAGGGACGGTCAGTAGGTTGAGGGAGGCCCTCCCTACCCCTCCCTTTATCTGTCGAGGGGCGCCAGGTAGCCAAAATATTCACTGCCTCGCTCAAGCTCTCACCAGAGCGAATAATGCCTACTTTTTCCCACATAAGGGACTGTAAGTTAGGCAAATTAAACAGTGGTGCAGTGGGCAGGGGCTCGCGCTTGGGAAGGAAGCACAGTTCTTCGCGGACTCTTTGCTTTGCCTGGAGTTCCTCCTCAGCGGGACATTTTCGAGATTGCAGTGGCGTGCTCGCAATGGTGGGCTTTGCAATGCTCTCAGTTCTTTCCACCACCCGTTTGCCAAAAACGACTGATTCCAGTAGCGAATTTGATGCTAGCCTGTTGGCGCCATGCACTCCTGTCCAAGCAGTCTCGCCAGCGGCAAATAGCCCCGAGATATTTGTCTCACCGCACTCATTTACTTTCACCCCTCCCATAAGGTAATGGGCTGCTGGAGCTATCGGGATGAGCCCTTTGGTGATATCCAAGCCATGTTCTCGACAAAAGCGATAGATATGGGGAAAGCGAGTGGTTATTAACCGAGCTGGCAAATGGGTGACATCCAGGAAAACTCTATCACTGTGAGTCCTGTTCATTTCATGAGCGATACTGCGAGCTACTACATCCCGGGGTGCCAGCTCAGCTTCGGCAGCATAATCTGGCATAAAGCGATAGCCTTCCACATTTTTAAGTATGCCACCCTCTCCCCTTACTGCTTCGGAGATGAGAAAAGGAGCTACTCCAGGTAAACGAAGAGCGGTGGGGTGAAACTGGAAAAATTCCATATCGCTTATTTCGGCACCAGCCTCAAAAGCCAAAGCTATCCCATCGCCGGTAACCACATAGGAGTTAGTGGTATATTTAAACAGCCTCCCAGCCCCGCCAGTAGCTAAAATGAGAAATTGACAACCATACTCCTCTACTGAGCCAGTACGGCAATCCAGAGCCCTCACCCTCTTAACCTTGCCGTTCTCCACTAGAATCTGGTTAGCCAAGCAATATTCTAAAACTTTAACAGGGGTAGAGCGCACCTGACGGCTTAAGGTGACCTCAATATGTTCTCCAGTAGCATCTCCGCCGGCATGGATAACGCGGGGGACGCTGTGAGCTGCTTCTCTAGCCAAAGTAATTTCACCGTCCAAGGTATCGAAGGGAACTCCAAATTTGATTAAGTCATCAATGCAATCAGCAGCCTCCTCGGCCAAAATACGCACTGCCTCAGCGTCACATAGGCCATCCCCGGCAGCTATGGTATCCTGGAAGTGGAGTTCAGGTGAGTCATCTTTTCCCATAGCAGCAGCGATGCCGCCCTGGGCATACTTAGTGTTGCAGTCATCTATACTTCCCTTGGTTAAAATAAGGACGCTACCGTGCTCTATGGCAAGCAGGGCGATATAAAGCCCGGCAATTCCACTGCCAACTATAATATAGTCGTAATGATTCATCCGCATACCTTATAAGTTGTAGTTAAAACCACAAACCGACCTCTTCGCCATTACGAACTCTCCGCTCCCCTGTCATTCTGAGGGAGAGAAGCGGCCGAAGAATCTCCTTTTCACTTCATTTAGAGCTTCGGCTCACCAGGACAGGCTCCGCGAAGCAATCTCATAGTTGTTCCTGGGATTGCTTCGTCGCTGCCGCTCCTCGCGATGACAATGCGAAGTCATTTTTGCCAGATATTATCAACCGGGCTTCCTCAACCATTTGAGCAACCGTGAGACCGAGCTATCAAAGTTATAATGCCGTTTTTTCTCAGGTTATCGCAAGCATCCTGTCAATAG
>CAZQDF010000238.1:0-2809 GCA_964592065.1 uncultured Dehalococcoidales bacterium
GTCCTACCAAATGGGGTTCCTCCAAAGCCGCCAAAGAAGGATTCGAAAATATCTCCCAGCCCACTAAAGCCAAAATCTGGAAGGTTCCCCTCCGTAACCACTCGGCCGTAGCGATCATAACTGCTCCTCTTATCAGGATCGGAGAGGACTTGATAGGCCTCATTTATTTCCTTAAATCTGTCCTCCGCCTCCGGATTCCTATTGCGATCAGGATGATACTGGAAAGCTAGTTTGCGAAACGCCTTTTTAATTTCCTCCTCATTGGCGTTTCGAGGCACTCCCAGAACTTCATAATAGTCTTGCTTTATAGCCATAATCTTATCAGTATAACCCCTAAGCGATTGTGTTAGCAACTTTCATATGGCGGAGGTGGAAAAGGCCAGCACCTTTAAGAAATGATATAATCGCGTCGCGGTGAAACAGACAATCGAAAGAGTCCTTCGCCACTATAAGAAAAAAAAGAGCACTGGTGAAAACCTCAAATCTTCAGCGGTGCTTATACCCCTGTTTTATAAGGAGGGGCAGTATCATGTCCTGTTTACTAAAAGAAGCTATGATTTAGACTTTCACAAAGGTCAAGTCTGCTTTCCTGGCGGAGGCCCCGAGCCATGCGACTCCGGTCTCCTTCAAACTGCCCTCAGGGAGGCTGAAGAGGAAATAGGGTTAAACGCTAAAGATGTGGGGATTTTGGGGGAGCTTGATGATAACCTGACTCTCACCAGCGGCTATGTCATCTCGCCTTTTGTTGCCTTTATACCTCATCCTTACCCCTTTAAACTAAACCATGAGGAGGTGGAAGAAATTTTCTCTGTTCCTCTCTTAGCTCTAATGGATGAGAATAGTTTTAGACAGGATTATTACCCTACGGAGAATAGAAGTGGGCCTGGCTACGCCTACGAATACGAAGGACATATTATTTGGGGGGCTACAGCCAGGATTTTGAGGCAGTTCACTGAATTATTGCGCTCTGAGACTGAGAGCGGGGCCCTGGGTTAATCATTTCTCTTCCCTTTTGGCTTTGACTTTAATTGACTTAGGCTTGAGTTCTTCAGCTTTGGGTATGGTGAGGGTTAGAACACCGTCATCCATCGTTGCCTCAGCCCTGTCTGGCTTAAGCCCACCGGGAAGCACCACGCTGCGAGAAAAGGTACCATAACGTCTTTCTTGATATAGATAGTCGTCCCTCTTGATTTCCTGCTTCGCTTTGGTCTCTCCCTTGATAGTCAAAGTGTCACCGGTGATGTCAATATTGACATCCTCTGGCTTGATACCAGGCAAGGCCGCCTTTACCACAACCTCATTTGGGGTCTGGTAGACATCCAAGGCTGGCGTTGCTGCCTCGCTAAGAGTAGCTAAAGCATGGGAAGGCTGAACAAAACTGCCGTCAAACAGCCTGTCCATTGCCTGCCTCAAGCTCATTAGCTCGGAAAAAGGCCGCCATCTTTCTACTGCCATATTTGCAACCTCCTTTGCTTATTTTCCTCCGGGCCCACTCTCAGTTCACTTACTATTATAAAAGTATTAAACAAATTTGTCAAGATTTGTTAAACTGATTTGACAAAAAGGCTGAACAATTTTATAATAAAATAAATCTTTTGGGAAAGAAAGACATGGCAGGTAAAGATTATTATCAGATTCTGGGTATAAATAGGGATGCTACGGAGAAGGAAATCAAGCAAGCCTACCGCCGTTTGGCGCGCAAGCACCATCCTGACCTCAACCCCGGTGATAAATCTGCTGAGACTAAATTCAAGGAGATAAACGGGGCTTATGAAGTTCTTTCTGACCCTGAAAAGCGCAAGAAATACGACCGGTTTGGTGAACAGTGGCAATACGCTGAGCAATTTGATAAAGCGGCTGAGCGTGGAGGCGTCAGGTGGGATTTCAATAAAGGCGGTACAACCTTCCAATACGGTGACATGGGCGACTTTGGCGATGCCTTTTCAGACTTATTCAGCGGTTTTGACACAGGCGCCAGGACGAGACGTAGGCCGCAAGGCGGTCTGGATGTAGATTACTCTATTGAGGTTACCCTTGAAGAGGCTTATCATGGCTCCAAGCGCATTATTCAACTTCAAACTGAGGAACTGTGTACAGCTTGTGGTGGCACAGGCAGAGTGGGCAATCGAGTCTGCACCATCTGTAATGGTGCAGGAGTGAAAGTGAGCCCGAAACGCCTCGAAGTCAAGGTTCCAGCAGGGGTTGAAGATGGCTCCAGAATTCGCATAGCAGGAGAAGGCAGGAGCAGCCGTGCAGGGAACACTAAAGGCAATCTCTATCTTGTAGTGAAAGTTCTACCTCATCCGCTCTTCAAACGCCAGAGAGAAGACCTTTACACCGAGGTCTCAGTGCCTTTGCTTACTGCTATGTTGGGCGGCGAGGCTAGATTACCTACTTTGAATGGTAACCTGAGTCTCACAATACCACCGGAGACTCAGAATGGAAAAACTTTCCGCCTGAAAGGGAAAGGCATGCCGCAGTTAGGCAATACAAAGTACGGCGATATGTTTGCCACGGCAAAAATAGTCCTGCCCACTAATTTAACTGAGGAGGAAAAGCGGCTGTTTGAGAAATTACGGTCTCTGCGACCCACATAAAGTGAGGTAAATGACGATGGATTGGGAAACCGAATCAAGGTATGTAATAAGCGTAGCCGCCAGAATGGTGGGCATAGAAGCTCACACATTGCGGTATTATGAGAGGCTAGGGCTTGTCCAGCCAGAGCGCTCAAGCGGGAATATACGCCTCTATTCCGAAGATGATATTGACCGCTTGCGCTACATCAAGGCTTTGATGAGCGATTGTGGCG